>UQWP01000009.1 GCA_900544825.1 uncultured Prevotella sp.
CATGCTTTTCTGGTTAAACCAGCGTATTACCTCAAGTCGCTTTATGGGGTAAGGGAATTTTGTGTTTACGACGTTTCTGTTATGCCCAAGGAATATGTACAATAAAAGAACTTTTGTCGTTTTACAAGTAAATTCCCACGAAACCCTATAGGTTGCGGATTTGAGGATAAAATAAAGTTTCTTAAACCATATATTTATTCTCTATTGGTTGTTCTTTTTTATTTTACGACATTTATTGCAAAATATAATGGCGTATATAACTATAAGTATAAAATTTCTATATTTAAAGAATTATTTCTAATTATATAACAATTTAGTTTTATGAATGAAAAGAAAATATCTATAATTACTGTTTGTTATAATGCCCAAGAAACAATTCAATATACTATTGATTCTGTTTTATCACAGCAATATAGTAATTTTGAATATATCATTATTGATGGGCAGAGTACTGATATGACGTGTTCTGTTTTGTCTTCAATAAATAACCCCAAATTTAAATATATATCCGAGCCTGATGAAGGAATATACGATGCAATGAATAAAGCTTTAGGTATTGCAAGCGGAGATTTCTTGATTTTTTTAGGAGCTGATGATTTATTTTATTCTGATAAGGTTCTTCTTGATGTTGTACCTTTTCTAATAAAGCAAGATGTTGTTTATTATGGAGATGTTTTACTGAAAAGAGGTAGGAATCTCTATGATGGTAAATTCTCAAGATGGAAATTTGGATATAAAAATATTTGTCATCAATCAGTTTTTTATCCAAAAGGTATATATAAATCCCATTTATATGATAAAGATTATAGACTTGTTGCTGATTGGGTATATAACCTTCAATTGTTAAAAGAAGGGATTAAATTTGTATATATTAATAACATCGTTGCGATTTATAATAATGAAGATGGTGCAAGTTCAAGCAATTCTGATATTAAGTTTTTGTATGATAGAAAAAAATGATAATATCTTCTGTCGGTTACATTCCATATTATATCGGAAAAATGCTAAAAGTATACGATAAAATTAGACGTTTGTTTTGTGCTTCTTTGTAAATCTTAGAACAAAATATTGTCTTTTTTTTTGATCCTTAATTTTAACATAATGATTTCTGTATGTATTGCAACCCATAACGGTGAGCGTTATATTGAAGAACAAATTATTTCTATACTTTGTCAGCTAGATAGTACTGATGAAATTGTTATTTCAGATGATGGTTCTACTGATAAAACTTTAGACATACTCTGTAGCTTTCATGATAAGAGAATTACTATATACAAATATAAACAACCTTCAAAGTCAAAACATACACATGCTTATGTATGTAGAAATTTTGAAAATGCATTAAATCATGCTAAAGGTGATTTTATCTTTCTTGCTGATCAAGATGATTGGTGGATGCCTGATAAGGTTGAAAAATGTTTATTGGCCCTGAAAAACAATATATTAGTTGTTCATAGAGCAGAACTATGTAATAGTAAACTAGAATTTTGTGGCCGATTAATGTACAATGATAATTTTGTTTTTAGAAATTATTTGTCTCTAAAAAATGGTAAGTATTATGGTTGTACCCTTGCTTTTCGAAGGGAACTTCTAGATATTATATTGCCGTTTCCTAAAAAACTCATGTTGCATGATCATTGGATTGGATGTTTGGCGGAACTGAAAGGGTGTGTATATTATGAAAGAGTTCCATTGATTAAATATAGATTACATGGAGATAATACATCAGGAGGTTCTTCACCAAATTCAATATTCTTTCAATGCTGGTATAGAATATATATGTTCTATCATTTAATTATGCGTTTTCTATTAAAAAGATAATGAATATTTACGAACCAACTTTAATTGATTCAAAAGAGGAAGAAGATACGTTGTGGCAGAAAGCCACAATAGTCTTTGATACTTCTGCTTTATGTAGCTTGTATGATCTTACAGACCATTACCGCCTGACCATGGTTTCTATTTTGTCTTCTTTAAAAGATAGAATTTGGATACCATATCAGGTAAAAGAGGAGTATTTGTGCAATAGGAAAAAAGCGATAACAAATCCGATAGAAGAGAAATATCGTCTTCCTGAAGTGACGAATAGTCATTTCGTAAAAGCTGTAAGAGAATGTATAAAGCAATGGGAAACTAATAAATATTATCATCCCTACATAGATTCAGAGCAGCTTAAATATTTGAAAGATGAAGTAGAAGAAGCTAATAAGCATATTAGAGTAATTAAGGATTTAATCAGATACCAGTATGGTTCCAGAATCTCTGAAATTAATAAGATAGCAGAAAATGATTCCTTGTTGGAACTTGTGAATAGCTTTAAGACAGGTTCTCCTTATTCGTATAAAACGATTTTAGGGATAATGAGAGAAGGAGACTTTCGCTATCGTAATCAAATTCCGCCTGGATATGAGGATGCAAAAGGTAAAGAAGGGATTTGTAAATATGGTGATCTGATAATCTGGAAATCTCTTCTTGATTACGCCAAAGAATCTTCTTGTGATATTATTTTTGTATGTAATGACAATAAGAAAGATTGGATTCAACAAACTGGAGTAGATAAAGGTAAACCTCAGCCTGAACTTCTTGTTGAGTTCCTGGAAGAGACTGGTCGTAAGATTTTGTTTTATAAGCCTTCTTCGTTTATTGAAAAGCTTAAAGCTCTTTATGGTAAGAAGCCGGATGAACTTCCTCTTTTTGATGAATTGGATAATGTTGCCTATGCTCTTGGACGTCTTGCTCATGAACGACTATTAATTCAAAGTCATTCTGGGGATAGAATTTATCTTCGATGCCAAAGTTGTGGGCACGAATTTTCTATTTGGTCTGATGATTTATATTTAAATTGGGAATCATCAAGTTATGATGACCGAGAAATGGGTGAAGAAATTGAATGGTGTTCTGAATCGAGTGTAGATTGTCCTTATTGTGTAAACGAAATAAATTTATCGTTTTATGCATATGAGTATCCCGTAGGAATATTCAATGAAGGCCATGTTGAGAGTGATGGGGCTGATTTGTTGAATGATCCTGATATAGAAAAGATTAGTCCGATATCTGATAACTTTAGTTCTTCTGATGTTTGTTGGAAATGTGGTCAAGAGGCAAGAGTTGATGATATGGGATTATGTGATGGGTGTAGATTAGAGTATGAGGAATATATAAATTCAAAAGATTAAAATTAAAAGTATGAAATATGGTATAATTACGCATTATGATGTACATAATCATGGTGCACTGCTTCAGCTTAACGCTTTAAAGCAAGTCTTGAAATCATATAGTATCGATGCACAGGCTCTTCAGTTTGATAAAAACTATGATTTTATGGGCAGAGATATGAAGGCAAAATATGAGATTTCGCTTAAATCGATTGGTATTTATATGAAGTATTTCTTAGAGAAAGGCTTGCGATGTTTTGCTTACAACTTTAAGAAGAAAAAGATTCTAGATCAGTTCCGTTCTTCTGCAAATCTTATTGGTGACTATTATACGGAATGTAGCAATCTAAATGGTGTTATAGTGGGTAGCGATGAGGTATTTGCTCTACACACTGGACCTACACCTGCTTTTTTTGGACATTGTTTACCAGCTAGTAAAGTTTTTGCTTATGCTGGCTGTTTTGGTCCAACAACGATAAATGATGTTGATAGATGGCATGCAAGAGCATTTGTTTCTAGTGGTTTGGCAAGTATGTGTGGACTAAGTATGCGCGATCAAAATTCAATATCCATTGCCAAGGAATTAACAGGGATTACTCCTGAATTAGTTTGTGATCCAGTTATTCTTTATGGATATGAGAAAGAAATTGAATGTTCAAAACAGATGCATCATAAACCCTATATGGTTGTTTATTCTTATGATGGAAAATTCGATGATTCTGCTAATGAAATCATAACTTACGCAAAGAAAAAGGGGCTTCAAATTGTATCTCCCGGTTTTTATCAGAAGTGGGCTGATATTAATGTAAATTGTGATCCGATAGAATTGCTTGCATGGTTTAAAGGTGCTCAATGTGTTGTTACAAATACATTCCATGGATGTGTACTTAGTATTATTACTGGCCGCGAAATGGCTGTTAGACTCAGAGAAAATGCTAATAAACTCCTTAATTTGATGACTGAATATAAGATTGAGAATCGAGAGTTTGGTAACACACGATCACTTGATGATGTATTTTCAGCTAATGTTGACTGGAATGCTGTTAATGACCAAATTAAACTAAGGAGAGCAAGCTCGATGGCTTATCTGAAAAAAATGATAGAATTATAATGAATATACTTGATTCTTCTGCAATTAGAAAATGTACAAGTTGTCAAATGTGTGCTGCCGTTTGTCCAAAGGGGGCAATAACTATAGAACTAGACATGGATGGTTTTTATCGACCTATAGTTGATGACACCAAGTGTGTAGATTGCTCTATTTGCACTAAAGTATGCTATAAATTTGATACTTGTATATCTGTTTCTGATAATCAAAAGCTAAATTCTACCATTCTGTATGGTGGTTTCGTCAAGGATCCGGAATTGTTGAACAAGACGACTTCTGGAGGTATAGCCGATCTGTTGGCGCATCAACTTGTCAAGGATGGATATAAGTGTGTTGGAGTAGTTTATGATTCAGAAAACGATAATGCCAAAGATATTATAGCTTGTCATGAAAACGAACTCAAAGACTTCAAAGGTTCTAAATACATTCAATCTTACACTTTTTCGGCTTTTAAGGAAATAGTTAAAACCTGTAAGACTGAAAAATATGCTATCTTTGGTACTCCGTGTCATATCTATGCTTTAGATAGATATTTGAAATTGAAAAAAGTTAGAGACAATTTTGTGTTGATTGATCTTTATTGTCATGGTTGTCCATCTATGAAAGTTTGGAAGAAATTTATAAAGGAAGTAAAAATAAAGACTCGTCAGACTCAAATAGACTATGCCAATTTCAGAAGTAAAATTAAAGGGTGGGGAAATTATACCATAGAATTAAAATCAGAAAGCAAGCCTATATATTATAGTAGTGAAGATAAAAATAACGATTTTTTCGATTTGTTTTTCTCTGATCAAGTATTAAACGAAGCTTGTCATGATTGTAAGTTACGTAGTACTTTAGACTATACGGATATTCGTTTAGGCGATTTTTGGGGAAAACAATATGTATTAAATGATAGAGGGGTATCGGCAATATGTCTTGTTTCTGATAAAGCTCGTTCTTTGTTTTTGAAAATCTCTTCTCAAGTTTCCTATAAACAAGAGAGTTATGATGATTTCCTTCCATGGCAAAGTTGGGGTAAGGTACATGCTCCCAATCGGTCATTAAGAGAGTTGATGCTTAAACAACTACAAGATGAAAAGGTTCCATTGCATGAAACTGTTGTCAGCTTTAAAGGGCAGCAAACTTTCGTTACGAAAATGATTGGTGTAGCCAAAAGTTTTGTGCATTTATTACCTCTTTCTTTTGAAAAGCAAATTCGTTGGCTATTTTATCATATAAAAAAATAATATGCTATGGTTTCTAGAATTGCAGTTATTATGTCACTCTATCGTAATGATACAATAGAGTATGTTAAGCTGGCAGTGGAGAGTATATTGAATCAATCATATTCTGATTTTGACTTTTATATTCAATATGATGGTCATATAAAGGATGATGTTGATTTATATCTCTCCAGTTTATCAGATACTAGGATTCATATCTATAAAAGGGATGAAAATAAAGGATTAGCTAAATCGCTGAATGAGTTGTTGGCTGTGGTTATGCCCTTGGACTATCAATTTATAGCCCGTATGGATGCTGATGATATTTCAACCCCGGATCGATTTGAAAAGCAGGTTAAATATTTGCAGAATCACCCAGAAGTAGATGTGGTAGGTGGAGCTATCAATGAAATAGATGAAAATGGCATGAATAGGGGAAAGGTTACTTCTTATCCTTGTACTGCAGATGAGTGCCGTGCTTTCTTTGCAAAACGAAATCCTGTGGCTCATCCAACAGTAATGTTTAGACGCAGCTTTTTTGATAAGGCTGGTTGGCATTATCCTACAGATTATGTTCGCAATGAGGATACTAGATTATGGCATGAGGGATTTAAGCACGGATGTAAGATAGCTAACATACCTGATGTTGTTCTTAATTTCCGAATGACAGATGATATGTTTAAGAATCGACGTAATGGCAAGGCGTTTGCTAAAAGTCAATTGGAGTTGCGTCTGCAAATCAAGAAAGATCTGGGTTATGGATTTATGGCAGTAGTTTATGCCTATGCTATGTATTGGTTAATGATATCGCCAAGTTGGTTGTTGAAACTTGCATATAAGGTGTTAAGATAATTTTTGCTGATATGATTTTCAAAAGATTATTTGATATAGTAGCATCGCTTTGCGGTTTGCTTTTGATATGGTGGATATTTCCACTTGTGGCTTTTCTTATTCATAAGAAGATGCCGGGAGGTTCGGCTTTCTTTGTTCAGAAGAGAGTGGGAAAGGGTGGCAAGTTGTTTAAGTGCCATAAGTTCCGCTCGATGGTGGTGAGTCATAATGGTTCGTCGGTATCGGTGGCGGGTGATAGCAGAATCACTCCGTTTGGTGCGAAGCTCCGCCATTATAAGATTGATGAGTTGCCTGAGCTTTGGGATGTGCTGATTGGCAATATGAGTTTCGTAGGACCTCGTCCTGACGTTCCTGGTTATGCTGATAAGCTGGAAGGTGATGACAGGGACGTACTGAAGCTCCGTCCGGGCATCACTGGCCCTGCTACGCTGAAGTATCGCCTGGAGGATGAAATGATTTCTGAGTATGTGGCAAAGAAACAGGCAGAGGGTGATAATCGCCCTATGCAGGAGATTGCTACTGAGTATAATGACAAGGTGATATATCCTGATAAGGTTCGCCTTAACTGCTATTACTATCGCCATTACTCCTTCTGGAAGGATATCGAAATGATATTCGCTACCGTGCTTGGTAGAAAAGTAAAGTTTGCAGGGGAAGAGGTTTAGTGCTTCATGGATGAAATCTACGAATGGCTGAATCCTAGGATTCCTGTAGAGTATGTACTCATCTCCTTTTTTGTGCTTTCTGTTGCAATCGTGATTGGAATGCTGGTGATGAAGGGGAGTAGGGCGAAGAGGTTCGTGCTTGGGGCTTTGTTAGCGGAATATTACTTCTTGGTACTTTGCTCTACTGTGATTTGTAGAGCAAGTCATGGGGAACGACATCTTGAGATTATGCCGTTTTGGAACTATCCTGATATCTGGAATAAGGTGGATTATCCTGCAGACCTAATAGAGGTACTGCTGAATATGGCACTCTTTGTTCCGATAGGATTCCTACTCGGAGGAATTGTTTTTAAAACCAAGAAGGTTCTCTTAATGGGAATCTGTTTATCGGGGATTATTGAGGTTTCACAATTCGCCTTTTGTAAAGGGCTTTGTGAAACGGATGATGTAATACATAATAGTGTGGGGGCATTCCTAGGGTTTCTGGGAATCCTAGGTATTCTTAAAGGGAAAAGAATTCTGTTTTCGAAATTCTCTGGCTCTCTTTAGAAAAAGGAGTTTCGAAAATGTACCTATACTTTCATACCTTTAAAGAAGGGTGTTTTTTCGAAAACCTACCCGTCCTTCCTTACCCTTAAGGAAGGCTGTTCTAAAATCATCCCGTCCTTCTTTACCATTAAAGAAGGCTCCACCTCTCATCTCGGTCTTCTCCCCTCAGGGAAGAAGAGGGAAACCGCCCTCCGGTGCTCAGAACCGCTACGCTATAAGGTTGGCGGACCATCAAAGGTCTGCGCCATAGTTGTGCGGGATGGGACCGCCTGGGGAAGGGAGTTTAGAGTTAATTGTTAATAGTTTACAGTTGATTTTTAGGTAATTGGCTGATAACTTGCAGATTTTTGGCATTTTCCTTGGTGGTTTCGCAGAAAATGCATAATTTTGCAACATAATATTAATCATTTAAAATGAAAGGTTATGGCATTAGAGATAAGAAGTATTCCTGTTCTTACAGGTGAGACTGCCGAACGATTTGTTCGTGAGGCAGAGGAAAATGAACGCAATCCCCAAAGAAAGGCTTTGCGAATGTCATTTGCTGATGTGGAGAAAATATTGGTTCGTTCAACTGCTAATTTGAAAGCGCATGGAGGAAAGAGTCCTTTTGCAAAGTAATTGCTCGCTTTATCGTGTTACGACAAAAAATGAGCTTGATTCTTTCTGTTGTGGCGATGAAGACCTTGATGATTTCTTTCATCAAGAGGCTTGTCTCTATGATGGACAATTATTGGGGAAAACATATTTCTTTGCTACAGAAAGAAGTGGTAGGAATGAAATAGTCTGTGCCTTTACTCTGGCTAACGACAGCATCAAGGCAGCTTTAATTCCAAATGCTTCAAGAAACAAAATACAAAGGAAAATTCCGAATTCCAAAAGAACAAGAAGTTATCCGGCCGTATTGATAGGAAGACTTGGTGTTGCCAAGGATTTTCAAGGTACTCATGATGGTATTGGATCCCAAGCGATAGACTATATCATATCTTGGTTTTTATTGCCAGACAACAAGACTGGTTGCCGTTTCATAGTTGTTGATGCTTACAATAAGGAGAATGTGCTTCACTTTTATGAAAAAAATGGTTTCAAATTCTTGTACTCTACAGAGAGTTTGGAGAAAGAGGCGAATCATATTCCTGAAGATGAGCACTTGGAGTCAAGGATGATGTATCTTGATCTGTTGGGATATATAAGATAAATATTGGTCAGGATAAATGATTATATCCCCAACCTTATGCGGGACATAAGATTGGGGAGTGAAAATGAAAGTATGAGAAGAGTATGGAGAATTATATGTGGAAATGGATAGAGGAGAGCCACTTCTTGACATTAAAACAGGGACACTCCTTGTGAACGCCAGGGAGATCTCTATGACCCAGAATCTCGGCTTCAGGATAGTCGATACAGAGACTCTTCAGAAGCTCTCGCATCGCTGCCTTCTGCGCTGGTGTGCGGGTGTCGGCAGGACGGGCTTCGGCATCCAGACCACCCTCGTAACAGATGCCGATGCTGTGGGCGTTGTAATGACGGGCATGAGCTCCAGGCTCCGACTCCGGACGGCACGGATAAATCACTCCGTCCTTCGTGATGTAATAGTGATAACCGATGTCTCGGAAACCACGCGCTAAATGACATGCCTCCAATTCGCCTACCGTGAAGTCCTGGGTAACTCGGGTGGCACTGCAGTGGATGACGATTAAATTGATCTTTCTCATTGCGCTTGTTTTTTAATGTGTTTAATGTTTAATGTTAAGTGTTAAATTACAGTCCCTTGCAGCTCTGCACGCAGATGGCAGAGGCAATGGCGGTAAGTACTGTGATGATAAGATTGATGATCTTCTTGATGGTTTCTTTTCTCATAGGCTGATGATTTACTAAAACTTGATTCAACTAAATGTTCATAACTGGAGAGATATCCTAAGAAGGAAGCTATATGACCCAGGCACCCGTGCAGAGCTTGCTTTTGATGATTGTTGCAGATGATTCCTGCCTATTGATGCTCTCGGAATGCCCCTGACGCCATACGGCTCCCTTCTATCGGATGATGCGATTAGCGGTTACATATCTATGTTGTCGCCGCCGCCTTCATCTGTAGAACCGCTATCCGTGGTTCCGCTGCCACCAGTCTGACTGCTTCCACCTTCAGTCTGGCTACCACCACCTGATGGGTTGTCCTTGCCGGTATCATCCGGATTACCTGGATTACCCGGATTCTCCGTAGCAGGAGCTGCCAGATTGATGAGCTTGATAGAGGTGTCAAGATTCTCAGTCTTGAGCTCGCCAGTGGCTCTGGCTCTCAACTTCAGTCCCAAAATGTACTTCCCCACGTTGTAGTTCACCTTGGTAGGAGCACCGCCCTTCACCTTCAGTCCGAGGGAGAAAATGGCGATGTCGGCAAATTTTACATTTTTGCCCAAAAGGAGCAACTCCTTGGTGCAGGCTGCAGCATCGGTAAGCATACCGAGGATGGCGCCCTTGCTGTAAGGGGTGTTGTGGCTAGCCATGTGAGCGGCGAGCTCTTCGAGTCCGATGGTCTCATCGGATACTACTCGTGGAAACCATTTGCCGTAAGCTTCGGCAATCTTCTGGTTCGTGTTCTGGTATAAGACAATTCTGATCATAACGTTTAAATTGTTTGATTATTAAAGTTAATTGGCGCTGCGCATTGCCCGTGGTTCTTTCTGAATCACAATGCAAAGATACAACATTCAGAATCCGCCATTCACGGTTTCTCACGTTTACTCACGTTTTCTCACTGATTTTCACGTCTTTTTCTGAAGATTTGTCCAGAAGGATGATTTTCTTCCTATGGCTCGCCCAGATAGTCGAAGATGTGGGCAACCTGCATCGGACTGAATTCCTTCGACCATTTGGTGTAGCCGCTCTTCACCAGAGCATCGTGGAGAGGCTTGCAGCGGTTGATCCATCTTCTGAGATGGGCACTTGCCACTTCGGGAGTGGCGTCAGGGAAATACTCAAGAGCTAACTCTTGCTTGGAATAACATTTCTGTTCCATATTGATTGAAATTTTAAAGTGACTTGTTTACGATGCCTAAGTGACTTACTTACGAGCCGTAAGAGACTTACTTAGGATGGCTGAGTGACTTGCTTAGGATGCCTGAGTGACTTACTTCCGGGTGACAGGGTGACACCGGTGACGGGGTTTTCTTGAAATCTCTCTCACGTAGGCGGGCGGGAGGCTTTCTGGAAAATTTTTCCTGCCTGCCCGCGTGAGAGAAAGTTTTAGAAAACAGGTGTCACCGCCGTCACCCGTCATCAGAATGGGAGATTGCCGCTGGCATCGATACCCTGGGAAATCTGATAGTTCCTGATCTCTTCTGCCGTACGGATGATGGCGACGAAACCACGACTGTGCTTGGTGCGTAACCTATTGAAACCCAGGTCTCCGAATGCCTTGCTGATCTTCTGGCTGCTCAGCTTCTGAGTGATGTTGCAGCCGATGATCTGCATCGCCCTGGCTACGGACACAAACTCCCCAGTCTCTCCCTCCGAAGGCTTCCGGAAGTAGAGATCCACCAGTTCCTGTTCGAGGCGTGGCGTCTCGAATTTGCTGTTGTGCCGGTTCTGCCGCTCTATCTCTTCATCCGTAAACCAGTAGCGGTAGCCGCTCTTGTAGAGGGCGTAAGCCTGGGCATAGATGCCGGGATGATTGAAGGGATGCTGGCGAGGGGAGACGATGCTCTCTACCTCGAAAGGCAGCCAGCGGCGGGTTCCCGTAGGATCGTTCAAAAACTCGGGATTGTTGCCCGTACCGCAGAAGCTGTTGATATGCTTGCGCTGCTCGGCATAGTGGGCATAGGCGGCTCGCTCGTTGATATACTGCATCGTCACCGCTGCCTTCAGCTGGTTCATCTCCGAGGCTGACATCGTATCCAGCTCTTCGCAGCAGATGAGGGCGTACTGCGAGAGGGCGATGAGGTCATCCTTCGTCATTCTCTTGGCATTGGTCTTCGTGTAGAAGTACTGCTTCAGCTCAGCCGGAAGGAGATAGTTGAACCAGGTGGTCTTGTTGGCACCCTGTCTTCCGATATAGACCAGGATGACATTGTTCACCGCCTCTGGGTCCAGCCAACCGGCAATCATGCCCACGAGCCACTTCCTCAGGCATTCCTCGAAGCTCAGCACAGAGCTGTCGGTATCCTTCACCTTCACGGTGGCAGCGAGTTCGGCGATGTAGTCCTTGTCGCCCTCCTTCCAGGGCGGGAGATGGGCGAAGTAATCCTCGAAGGGATTGAATACGGGCGTATAATCGCTCTCAATGATATTGCGCATATCCAACTTGTTTACCTTCACCGTGAGCGACATCTTGGTCCAGAGCGAGTTGACGTGACGGTCGAGGAGAATCTGCCAGCGGGGCGGCTTGTCGGAAGATAGAGAGGCGCCTTCGGGGATTTCCAGAAACTCGTAGCGCTGCGTGATGAGATTGTATCGGAGACGGATATGACCATCGAGAAAATTCTTGATTTCCTCGACCGATGCGAAGCGGTTGTCACTGCCGCCATTTCCGCCTCCTCCACCTCCTCCAGATGCCTTTCTGGAGGCGCCGGGGGTGTTGTCGTAGCAGGACTTGATGACCTGCTCCACGCCGTCGTATTCGGGAAATTTCTGGAGTGCCCATTCCAGAACGTTGGCATGGGCATAGCGTTTCCTGGCGAGCATATAGCCCACTCTCATCACATAGTTATTGTGTTTGTTTGGCTGGTAAACAATCTTGTCGTTGTCTAGTTTCGGCTTGATGATTTGCTCGTAGTAGGTGTTGATGTGTTCCAGTTTCTTCTGTTTCTGATTCTTCTTAGTTGTCTCGGTATGGAATAGGGAGATTTCTTCGGCTGAGAAAGAGATGGCATCGGAATTGTAGTATGCATCGGGATCGTAGGCGAGTCCACTGAGTCGATTGACGTTCTTGCACTGAAAGTCAGCTTTTTTGCCAATGAGCTGCTGATAGTAGTCATTGCCCTTGGCGAAAGCGGCGGGGTAGTCATCTCCGAGATAGGGATAGATGACTCGGATACCGTTGCCGCTCATCGTGATGTAGCAGAGCAGGGTATGCGGATCGGCGCAGAGCTTCTGCTTCAGTGCGTTGAGGGCGGTGATATCGGGAGGCACTTCGGGGAAGAGCTCATCGAAATCTACGAGAGATAGGTGGGTGAGTTCCCGGATGTTGTCCTGGCCCTTGCCTCCTTCGAGGTAGCAGGCTGGGGCAAAGAGGGGCGCATCTGCCTTGAAGGTTTTCTTGCCTGTTTGACGGTAGGACTGGGTGAGAAACTTGAGTTTCTCATCGGTTTTCATAAATGAAACCAGGCTTTCGAGGTCTCCCTGTATGGGAGTCTTGCTGGTCATGTTTTCAAATTGAGATACATTTTTTTTCATTTTATCATTTACGATTGTTAGTAAAGCGGATTGTTCCGTTTACGTGATGTTGTGAAAGGAGTTGGGGATAGGTAGTATCTCGCTGGTTTCATATCGCAAAGTTACAAAAAAAGGTTGAAAGGTCAATTCCCGTAGTGGGAATTTTCAAGTATATTTTTTAATTTTTTTAAAATAATTTAATATGTTCAAGAGTCAAATTGACATTGACATGCATTTATTTGGCAAAACATTGCGCCAGATTATGCATGAAAATGAGATTAATTTCACAGAGTTCGCAGCCGACATTCAGCTGGGTCCAAAGTACCTTGCTGGAGTCAGAAAAGGTGAGGAAGTGTATAACCACGCTATTTACGTGAGAATCGTGGATGGGCTGAAAGGCTATTTTCAGAAGATGATTATCCGGATATTAGAGATAAACTTATCCGTGCATCGTTTGGGGTTGAGGTATAGGGGCACACAGATTCCACGGATTTTCACAGATTTTTGCCCTGTTCGGGCTGTGGAACCTTAAAATAAAAGGCTGGTAGGAATTTTTCCTGCCAGCCTTTTTTGCTTCTTCTTTATTTGCCTTTTACCTTGCTTTTTGATACTGTACCTGCTGCTTATTCACAGGAAGCCTTTTTCCTCAAGCTATACTTTCCGTGCTTATCGAATACAATCCAATAAAGCACAGGAAGGATGGTGGCGATGAGTACCATCGAGATGAGGGTTCCGAAGAAGATGACGGCTCCCATCGGAGACCACAACGTGTTGTTCTCTATCATCATCGGCAATACGCCTACCGAGGCTGCTGCTGAGGTGAGGAAGATAGGACGCATGCGGCGCTCACCAGCCTGGAAGGCGGCATCTCTTACCGAAAGACCCTTGTCACGGCGAAGTTCCTCGGCATAGTCGAGCATGATGATACCGTTTCTTACCAGAATACCCATCAGACTCACGACACCCAGAATGCAGGTGATGCTGACATCGAAGCCGGTAATCAGGAGTCCTATCGCAGCACCGAAGATGCAGAGCGACATGGAGGAGAGATTCACCAGAGCCAGGCTGATGCGCTTGAAATGGAAGAGCAGAATGAAGAAGATGATCAATACCGCTATCAGCACACCCGATATCACCTGGGGCATGGTTTCGCCATCCTTTTCTGCCATACCGCCAATCTCCCAATCCAGATCGGTAGCGAGCGGGAGTTTCGATACTTCCTCTTTCAGTTGGGCGGACAATTGGTTGGCATTATAGCCTCTCATCGGTTCACCGACGATGGAGATGGTGCGTACGCCATTGCGGCGGACGATGCAGCCATCGTGCCAGTCGGGAGAAATCTTAGCCAGCTGACGGAGCGGCACACTCGATGTTCCGCCCATCACAGGGATGTATTCGTTGGCAAGATCGCTGTCGTTCTCCGACTTCAGTACCATTTTCACCGGATAATCGCCCTCCCAGAGGGTGGACATCGGAATGCCATCGCCAAAATGAATGGCAAGATCGGCAGAGAGCAGCGTCTTGTTCACACCCAGACGGTTGGCCTCGGTAGCATCCGGCGTAACCCGGATGCCCGGCAACGGCTCCTCGAAATTGGTGCGGATCAGATTGATACCTTCTATCTGATGCATGCAGGCGGATATCTTTCTGGCGGCTGTCTTCAGATCGCTGATGCTGTCGCCGCTCACTCTTACTTCGATAGGGTAGCTGGCATTGTTGTAATCCATCTGCTTGAAGCGGATGTAGCAATCCGGGAAGTAGTTGGAGTAGCGGTCGGCATATCGGTCGAGTACCTCTTCGGTGGCACCGTTATCTACCGTATTCACGATGAACTGGGCAAAGTTGGGACCGCCAATCTGCGGAGCGTAGGTGGTATGGAAACGGGGCGAACCTTGTCCGATAAACGTGGTTACCGCCGTTACCTGCGAGTCGCGCTGCAGGATGTGAGCCATCGAATCTGCTACCTGTGCAGTTCTATCGGCTGTGGTTCCGTTAGGAAGATAGAACTCCACGGCAAACTGGTTTCTCTCAGCGATAGGCATCATTCGCTGTGGAAGATTCACGAAGATGACGGCACCGATGCTTACCAGCACCACGCCCACGATGAGGGTGATGCGAGGACTGGCGAAACAGTGCTTCAACAGCCAGGTGTAACCCATCTGCAGATAATCGAGCGGCTTCTTCCGGGCATTGGGGGTAGGCTGACTGCTGATGCCCTGATGAATCACCCTATATTGTAAATAAGGTGTAAGCAGCAGCGAAACCGTGAGCGAGATGCTCAGGATGATGAACATTGCCCAAGGGAACGACTTGACGAAATCGCCCATATCACCATGCATGGTAAAGAGGAACGGGAAGAAGGTGAGCGAGATGCTGAGCGTGGCGGAGAGTACCGACATGAAGAACTCACGTGGGGCAGCGATGGCTGCGTGCCAGCGCGACATGCCGTGGCCCAGCTTCTCCATATAGTTGTCGATAATGACAACGGAATCATCCACCACCATACCCAGGGTTACGATGAGGGCAGCCAGGGTGACGGTGTTCAGTTCCATACCGAAAAGATAGAAGATGCCCACCGAAGAGAAGATGGTGATCGGGATGCTGAGGGCGGATACCTCTGCCACGCGGCGTGGCATCAGCAGGATGACCACGATGATGACGGAGATGACCGAGATGAGCAGTTCTCGGAGGAAGTTGAGCACCGATTCGCTCACCACCTTGCTCTGGTCGGTGATGGTATTGATATGCACATCATCGGGCAGGGTCTGCTCAAACTCATCTATCGCCTGGTGAACGTCTTTTCCCATCTTCACGATATCATTGCCCGGTCGCATCTCGATGGAGAGGAGCACGCATTTGTTGCCGTTGCTCTTGATGTATTTGCTCAATTTGGGATATTCTCTCCTGATCTGGGCAATATCCTTCAGGCGCACGATGTTGCCCTTGGGGTCGGAATAGACGATCTGTTCTGCCACATCGCGCTCGTTGTTGTAGGAGTCGGTGATGTGGATAGGCAGGTTGAGGTTGCCCAGCTCCAGGTTTCCACTCATGGTGGTGAAGCCCTGTAGGGCGAGCTGGTTGAGCACCTTGTAGGAACCGATGCCGTATTTAGCCAACTTGTTCTGGTCCAGATAGATACTGATCTGCTCGTTCTCCAGTCCGTAGGTGCGGAGGTTGGAGATGGCATCGATGCGGCGCAGCCGGTCCTTCAGCCTGTCGATGTAGGTGTTCAGTTCCCGATAGGTTTTCTGCTTGCTTTCCATCGTGATGAGCAGGGCAGAGGTATCGGCGATGTCGTCCACTGCCTGCAGGGCGAGAACGCCTGATGGGAGAGACGCCTTGAAGGCCTGCAGTCCGTGCTTGAACTTGCTCCAGAAGGCATCCCTGTCTTCTACATCATCGTTGAGTTCCAGAAATACGATCAGCATGCCGTCCTTGCTCTGGGTGTAGGTCTTCTTCTTGTTTACCTCCTTGTATCCGAAGATGAAATTCTCCAGGGGTTTCGCCACCCGTTCTTCCACCTCATCGGATGTGGCACCGGGATATACGGCAACGCAGGCACCCTGGCGGATGGTGAATTGCGGCATTTCCTGCTTAGGCATGATGCAGATGCCCAGAATGCCCACGAAAAAGAGCATACCCATGAGGAGCATCACGATATTATGGTTGCACATCGCCGATTCGATGAACGAACGCTTGATGATGCGGTTGGGTTTTCTCGTAATGCGAGCCTTAATATGGTCGTGAAGGGCGGTGTCCTTCTGCGGAATCTTCGGCTTGCTTGTATCTTGATTTGTGTCTTGACTGATATCTTGATTCATATCTTTTCCCTCCACATTTTATCGGTTGTTACTCTTTCCGGTATCCACCTTCATACCTTCTGATACCTTCTGCTGACCATTGATGATGACCTGGTCGCCAGTATGAAGTCCCGAGAGAATGATGATGCCATCTCCCTCGAAATCGCCTGTGGTTACAGGTTGCTGGTGCGCCTTGCCGTTTACTACGGTCCAAACGAATCGGGAGTTATCTACATCCAGTTCTACGCTTTGCGGCGGAACGATGATATGAGCCGGTGCTGCTGCACTGCCTTGAATCTGGGCGTTGCAGACCATACCCGGGAGCAGACGACCCTGCGGATTGGTGATAGCCACCTTGATGTCGTAGGTATGCGAGATAGGGTTGGCATCGATGCCTTTTTCTGAGATGGTTCCATAGAAGACGGCACCGGAAAGAGCGGTAACCGTCAGCTTCACCTTGTCGCCTACGTGGAGAAGCGAGATTTCAGCTTCGGGTACGGAAACCTTGGCATTGACCTGAGCCACATTGGCGAGTTTCAGCACGGGCTGGCCAGGAAGCACGTAGGTTCCCATATCCACATTCTTGGCAGCGATGACGCCTGAAAATGGAGCTGTGAGTGTAGAGTGGGAGAGTTGCTGACGGGCGATGCTTTCGGCAGCCTTCGCCTGTTCCAGTTTACTTTCTATCTCCACCCATTTCATATCCGAGATGGTTCCCGACTGATGGAGGGGCAGGAATCTCCTGTAGGCATCTTCTGCCTGCTTCAGGGTGGTGAGGGTAGCCCGGTGAGCCTCCTTCACGGTAGTAGGGTTGATGGTGGCAAGCAACTGACCCTTGCTGACTCTGTCGCCCTCATCTACACGGATGGAAGTGATATTTCCGGCGATTTCGAAACTGAGTGTTGATCCCATTTTTTCCTCGATGGTACCCACATAGTCTTTCGTTCCCCCCAGGTTTGTATTTCCTACGGAGATAGTCTCTACCTTGATATTCTTCTTTTCCGTCTTCTTGAGTTTTTCCGTGCATCCTGTCAACAGCAGGCTGAATCCCGTAATCATCAGACTGCATCCCATGAATATCAGACAGCTGCTACTGCATTTCATTAGCCATCCTGTCATACCATCTTTCTTTTTCATATCTTCTTCTTTTTGTTATTTTTTTGCAAAGGTATGAAATTATGGCGAATGTAAGGGGAACAAAGTATTAAATATGTTTAAGAACTAACTTTTTTTTAGAAAAAAGATGTACCTTTGTATGCTGGAATAAACCATATAATTAAAATTCAATATGAAGAAAATCTTATCTATTGCTTTTGCTGCCTTATTGGCAACATCTTCTTTTGCCCAGAAAAGCGAAACGCTGCTGGAGCGCAACCAATTAGCAAAAACTCCTCCTATGGGATGGATGACATGGAATCTCTTTAAAGGTGACATCAGTGAACAGCTGATCAAGGAAACTGCCGATGCCATGGTAGAACACGGTTTCCGCGATGCCGGTTACGAATACATCTTTATAGATGACTTGTGGCAGGGAGGTCGTGACCGTCATAATAACATCATCCCAGACCCTAAGAAATTCCCGAATGGCATCAAGGCACTTGCCGATTATGTTCACTCCAAGGGATTGAAGTTGGGTATCTATTCTGATGCCGCCCAGCTTACCTGCGGTGGATGGACAGCCAGTTATGGTTTCGAGGAGCAGGATGCCCGCACCTTTGCTTCGTGGGGTATCGACTATCTGAAATATGATTACTGCAATGCTCCGGAGGACAGTGCCACAGCCCGTAAACGCTATCATACGATGGCTCAGGCTTTGAGCAAGTCGGGTAGAAACATCGTTCTCGGCATCTGCGAATGGGGACAGCGCAACGCCGAAGAATGGTGCGAGCAGGTAGGCGGTTCGCTTTGGAGAACCAGCTATGATGTAAGGGATATGTGGAAAGATATCGTGAAGCAAGGCGGTATGGGTATTCTTGATATCGTGAATATCACAGCACCGCTTGCCAAGGATGTTCGCCACGGACAGTGGCCGGATATGGATATGCTGGTTGTGGGACTGAATGGCAAGGGCGGCCCATCCAGTGATCTGGGTGGAGTTGGCTGCAGCTATACTGAGTATCAGACTCAGATGAGTATGTGGTGTATGATGTCATCCGTACTGGCATTGAGCAACGACCTGAGAAAGCTTTCTGCAGAGGATAAGCGCATTCTCCTGAACAAGGAAATCATCGCCATTGATCAGGATCCGTTGGGCAAGGCTGCTGAGCGCAAGGTGAATCAGGCTGATCATCAGATTTATGTTCGTCCTTTGGCAAATGGTTCTCATGCCGTTGCCATTCTTAACTGTGGTGATAAAGACATTCGTGTGCAGGCAGATTTCAAGCAGTTGGGCTTAAACGGCAAGTATCTGGTAAGAGATGTATGGCAGCATCGCGATATTGCCAAAAAGGCAAACAGATGGAAAGGTACAGTGAAAGCTCACGAAACCAAGGTGTTTGTATTGAAATAAGCTATCAGTTGGGCTCTCTTTCTAAGTAAGAAGAGAGCCCCTACTATTTTACTTTTAAGGGACGTTATGATAAATAGGGGTTTTGAAAAGCATCGTTTAGGGAATTTCCTCTATCGGTTTAGGGAAAATCCTTACTATACCTCCAGAAAACGTCTTATCTTTGCAGCAGAAATCAGAAAGATGACTGAATTTGCGATGATTCGGGAATCTGATGGTTTCCTGGAAAATAGAAGTTTAACATATCAATAAGATAAGATTATGAAGAAGTTTATCATAGCACTAGTCGCAATGTTCATGCTGACATTCACTTCTGCATCAGCAATGAGTTATGAACAGGCTCGCCAGCAGGCACTGTTCCTGACCGACAAGATGGCTTACGAGCTGAATCTGACAAACGATCAGTATGAGGCTGCTTACGAAATCAACCTCGACTATCTGATGGGTGTAGATACTTACGACGATCTCTACGGCATCTATTGGCGCCAGCGTAATCTCGACTTGAGCTACATCCTTCTGGATTGGCAGTATCGCTCATTCTGTGCCGCAAGCTATTTCTACCGTCCTCTTTACTGGGATGGCGGATTTTTCCACTTCGGCATCTATGCACGCTACCCACGCAGAGATTACTTCTTCTTCGGAAGACCTCATTTCTATGCAGTATATCGTGGTGGACACAGCTGGAGAATGAATGGTGGCAGAAGCTGGTATCGCGGACGTGAATTCGGCGGTCCGCGCCCTGGTGGTCCACGTGGTCAGCAGCCAAGATTCGGCATGCGTGATGGATTCAATCGTGGCGATTATGGTCGCGGCAAGACCTTCGGCAATCTGAACCGTCAGAGCAGTACAAGAACAACGGTTACACGTGATCATTCTTTTGGTAACTCAAACCGTCTGGAAATGAATGGTGGGTCTTTCAATAATCGTCCAAATAACGATAGAATGAATCGTCCAAACAATAACAGTAGTTTTGGCAACAGTCGCCCAAATAATGGTTCATTCGGAAGCGGAGTACGTGGCGGTGGTTCTTTTGGAGGCAATAACCGAAGCGGATTCGGCAGTGGTTCTACCAACAACAGCCGTTCGTTTAATAATGGTTTCACTCCACGTTCCAGCACTCCAAGCAATGGCTCGTTCGGTGGTCACCGTGGCGGCAATTCGTTTAATAACAGCCGTTCGTTCAACAGTGGAAGCCGTTCCTTTGGCGGAGGCAGCAATGGTGCCCGCAGTTCCTTTGGAGGAGGCTCTTCCCGTAGCAAGAGCAATAATGGCGGCGGCTCATTCGGAGGCAGAAGATAGTTAGACCAATTTATCAAACCAAATATATACCAAAAGAAGGGACATTCCAAGTGATTGGGATGCCCCTTTGATTTTTTCAGTATGATGAATTAATATTCTTTCAAAGATCATCAAAAGAGATAATCTACAGAACTATATAACTGAATGACAAGTATATAGATGATAAAGAGAGGTGCAGAAAGGCGTACTCCATCCGCCATTGCCTCTCCCATTGCCTCGATGCTGTTCAGTCTTTGACAGACTACGCCGAAAGACTGTGCCATAACAATGATCATCAAGCAGATATAGGGTAAGATGCTTCTGGAAAAACTGCTGGAGGCATATCCTCCCATCACATTGAGCAGAATGGCATGAGGAATGAGCGTGAGCAATAGCATCACACCGGTAAACAGCACGAATTCCAGGCAAACCAACCGCAAGGCATTGTGCTGTCGGTAAACCTTATGATCGTAGTTTAACAAGCCGCTAGCCCGTAGCGTTCCCCAGGCAATGCTGATCAGCAATAGCCACACCAGCCAAGGTGACTGCAGGTTAGCGGTGAAAGTGCCGAAGAACCATCGGATACCTTCCGGACTGAGCAATGACCGGGGAGAGACATCGGGCATTGCGGCAGTGATGAGCCAGGAAGCCAGCACCAGTACTATCTGTGCCAGTATCAGCAGGAACATGGCATAGCCACATATCCTGCTGAATGTATGACTATTCTTCATCAGCCTGCAGATTATCAATATCGATGATGCGTAACTCGCAGGCCCGTACCACGAGTCGGGTGGCATTCACGCTCATACCATTATTTCCATCCGGGAAGAGCTTCTGTACGAGTTCATTCTGTCGCTTTTCCAGGCTCTTGACTCCGAACGGCATTCCTCGCAGATTCGTGATCTGTTCCTTGGTGTAACCCAGGGCGAGATGGCGGAGGAATCGCTCGTCGTACTCATCAATCTCGTAATTGATCATCGCCTCCTGATGCATCAGTTGGCTTCCTACGCTCTGCTTGAATCTATCAACGATCTTCTGGAGAATCGGCTGGTTGAAGACCAGTTTCTTTCCACTCATGCAGGATGCCACATCACCACGGGTCAGCAATTCTCCACTCTTGAGGATAATGCCTTCACAGCCTGCATCGAGCACATCTACCCATAACTTCTCGTTGAGAATCTCGCCGGTAAAGATCAATACCTTCACATCAGGATACAGTTCCTTTGTACTACGGCAAATCTCTACTCCAACCGTGGTAGAGCCACTCAAGCCAAGATCAAGCAGTACCAGGTCTGGCTTTTGCTGTTTGATTAGTTTCCAATAAGCGATTTCACTATCCGCAGTGCCGATGATTTCAGCTTCGGGTATGTCGTTCTTGAAGATTCCTTCTGTGCCTTTCAATTCCAGAGGCACATCCTCTACTATAATAACCTTAAATTTATTCATGTCTTTGTCTTTATTATTTTTTCAGGTAAAACGATTTCTATCATGAGTTTGCCGTCAGATGACGGCTTGGCAAGAATGCCGCAGCCACGCAGGTTGGTTGCCTCCCCTATTTCTCTCACAATCTGGCGAGCCACGAGATATTTCATATCGCTGGTGAGTGGTGTGAAAAGATGTGGATGCCGGGTTGCGTCAAATGGAATGTCGTGAAGAATATACTGGCAGGTAACATAGGCAGATGATGCGGCTGTTTCCTGATAAGTAAAGTTCTTCACTCCGCCTGTGATAAGCTTCCTGAGATATGCCAGCAAGTCTGCGTCGCATTTCACGGTTCCTTCCACCTGCTCCATTGCCTGTGCGCTGAGCATCGTGTATATTGCCTTGTAGTAATCCACCAACTCCTGCAGGGAAGTAACATCCTCCGGCGTACTGTCGATAAGCTGTCTGATTCGCGATGGGTAATACATCGTTTCGTGCTTGAGCGTAGAGAGACAGTTATCGAGTACGGAATTGGCAATGTGCAACTTTCCGTTTTCATACTCGGCACGATGCAATTCGTCTTCTGCCATTTCTATATTCGTAGCCTCATTCTGCTGCATCTCAATGCTTTGCTTCAGCGCTTGCGAGATGTGTTCCACCACCTCATTGAGCTGAGGGAAAAGCTGAGCGTTACGTATATTATTGCTGCCGGATGGAGTCCAGATCCGGGTAATCTGCTTCAGCTTATCCGTGTTGGAATCACCACTGAGCAGCACCTTGTTGATGCCATTGATTTTTTCTACGGCATAGCGATAACGGAGGATATGGCGATAGTATAGCAGATAGTATGCCAGCGGCAATTGTAACAGCAGGATAATCAGCAAGACGATGGCTACTGCCTTCGAGTTTTCTGAAGTCTGCATGGTTCTTACGTAGTTATCGAGCGAATTATCCGCACTCCGTTCACGGAAGAGCTGGGTATATACCTTGTTGTTACTATCGTATAGTTCCCATTTGTGGAGCGCCAGCGCTGCCACGGCACTCTCGTTGCGGATATCGAGTATGACCTCGTAGTTGGTTGGCAAACTGTCGTGCAGCCAATGGATTTCGGCTGCGGTTCCTTTCATGGGATGTGACACCATCAGATATTTTCCATCAGGATTCAATGTCAGATAGTATCGGTTGAGATAGCTGCGAGACGAATCTGCCATAGCCAGGGTTCGCTCGTAGGTGCCATTGATATTACTGAAATAGGCACTATCGGCATAGGATGCTGCTAACTGCAGCAATCGGGACGTCTGCTTATTGTCTCCGTGCCTGTTAGTTCTGTGCTTATCAGTTCTGTGCATAGAGACATTATTCCAGGTGCTTCCCTGTACGGCAGATGGGATATTACACCCTATCAGCATCAAGGCAAGCATCAGTATCATTTGTATTTTCCGAATACCGCAAGGCAGTCGGAAAGTGAACCTACTACCCTTTCCCGGCTCACTCTCTGCCTGTATGCTACAAGGAGAGAAAAGCGAACTGATTTTCTTGTACTTATCGATGATTCCCTTACAGTTGAGCAAACCGAATCCATGTCCGCCGGTATAGGTCCGGTCAAAGATATGTTCCAGTGTTTCTTCATCCATACCTTTTCCAGTATCTTCTACAGATATTTCCACGAAGGTCTGATGACTCTTGGCACTAACCACCACCTCACCTCCTGCAGGTGTAAACTTCCTGGCGTTGTCGGCTATGGTATTGATCATGAATAGTGTCAGCGTACGATCAGCCTTTACCGTGGCATCCGTAGGTTGTACGGTCAGTTTGACCCCACGCATTTGAAAACTCATTTTTCCTTTGGCTACAATATCGAAAAGTGGCTGGAGCGGGAAACTCTCAATGCGGAGATTGATGGCTCCCTGGCGCATCTGTATCCAATCGGTGAGAACCGAATTATATTGGTTGATCTTATCTGTCAACTCAGATATATAGGTATATCGTTCCTGTTTCACTTCTTCCGGATCATTGCCCTTCATCAGTCTATCTACCTCATGAATCATGCGGTCGATAAATGGAGTGATGCTATTGACCAGAGAAAGCTTGGCACGCTGTTCCAGGTTGCGGCGCCTATTGTCTGATATATGGAGCTGAACCATATTCTTGGCTTCTTCCAATTCTTCATGCTTTTCAGATAATGCATTGATATGCTGTGTGTTCTGTTCTTCCCATTCATGTAAAGGTATCAGTAGGGATTCTACAGAACTTTCCTTGGTGTTACGGCGCTTCATTCTGTCGAATACATAGAGCAAGACCACAACCAAGACTATCATGAAGATTACCGCAGCAATCATCGTGTTCAGCTGAACGGCGTTGTTGTCCAACTGAGTGGCACGAGCTTCCAACTGTCTATCCTGTCGGCTCTGCTCCTGCAAGTCGAGGTAAATATTGCGGTTGTAATCGCTTTCCGGCTTATCATCGATGGCAGAATAAACCAGGCTGAGTCTTTCTCGGATAGAAGCCACCAGATCGGGAGCCTGCTGGATGGCCCTGTTCTGATTGAGTGCCCTATTCAGACAATCGCCTGCAGATTTATAATCCTTGATTTGCCAGTAGCATTCTGCCAGTGTACGGTATGCTCCTGCCGTCTGGTAAACGTCACCATATTCAGAAAAGATATTGAGTGCGCGTTGCGCAAAGTTTCCAGCCAGAAGTTCCAAAGGCATCTGTTCTACATTGAGATACTGGAAAGCCGGCAGATTGTTTTTTACCAGGAAATCGCGCTGTTCCGGGTCCTGGATATGTTCGCTGATAGATTGCAGTGCGTTTGCCTGCCAGTATGGATAAGGATTGCTGCCACTTGCCAAAAAGTAGAGGCGAATGAGCATGTCAAATTCTGTCTGACAGATTTCCTGTGGGGTGCCATGAGTGATGGCGCCACCAGCTCCCATATTATAAAGATAGTTGAGATACTGTGCCGTATCCTGTTCCAGTTCATCCGGATCAAGATCAGCCAGTGCATTGAGCATCGGCTTGTCTAGCTGTACATAATAAAAATAGGTGGCAGCAACGATATCAAACTCACTCTTCGCATAAATGGCGCGTTGACGCTCTCGAAGAGGGAGGTTATCTATTTCCTCACCGATTCTGCGCAGTTTGCGGATGGCTTTTGCTCTAAAGCTATAAAAATCCTTGTTGCGGGCCTCACGCTGACAGAGTCGCATATTCTGAACGTCGGCAATAAGGAGTTCTATCTGGTTGTCACTGCGTTCGTTTACCTTGTCAAGCCATCGTTTGGCAGTATGGTAATCCATCTTGGCAATAGCCACAAAAGCCAGGTTGTTGCAAGCCTCCGCGTATCCGGCAGGATAGTCTTCAGAAAGAGCCAAAGCCTTCTCTGCCAATACTTTAGTGGAATCAAGGTTACGATAGTGAAGCGCATAAGAAAGTTGATTCAGCTCATCAACTTCGCCCTTATGCGATGGCGAACAAGCTGAAAAAACAAACATCGCCACCATCATACAGATGATGGCGATGCCATAAATATGATGAAAACTTTTATGCATTCTGATTATGCACGTGCCTTAGCAATGTAGCCCAAAGCTTCCTGGCACTTTGCTGTGATGGCAGCCCAATCTGCAGCAGCAACAGTCTCCTTAGGGAAGAGCTTAGAACCCATACCTACACAGAGAACACCCGCCTTGATCCAAGGAGTAAGGTTCTCCTCTGTTGGCTCTACTGCACCTGTTACCATGATGTTGCTCCAACGCAATGGTGCCATTACATTCTTTACGAATGAAGGACCACCTACATTACCTGCAGGGAATACCTTGGTTACATCGCAACCTGCTGCCTGAGCATTGTTGATCTCTGTTACAGAACCACAACCTGGTGAATAAGGCACCAAGCGACGGTTACATACAGGAGCAATATCAGGATTGAAGTTAGGACCTACGATGAAGTTTGCACCCAACTGGAGATACAAAGAAGCTGTACCAGCATCAACCACTGTACCAGCACCCAGGATCATCTCAGGGCACTCCTTGTCAGCCCACTTTACCAACTCCCCGAAAATCTCGTGAGCGAAATCGCCACGGTTAGTGAATTCAAATACACGAACGCCACCCTCGTAGCATGCCTTGATTACGTTCTTGCAGATTTCGATATCTTTATTGAAGAATACAGGAACCATACCAGTCTCTTTCATAGCTGCCATGACCTGCATTTTGCTAAACTTTGCCATTTTCTTGTTTTAATGTTAAATGTTTAATGTTAAGTGTTATCGCTGTACACGACCATTAGCGTTACCGCCAGCAAGGCTCTCAACCTCGTCAACAGAAACCAAGTTGAAGTCGCCAGGGATAGTGTGCTTCA
This sequence comes from uncultured Prevotella sp., assembly GCA_900544825.1. GTDB lineage: Bacteria > Bacteroidota > Bacteroidia > Bacteroidales > Bacteroidaceae > Prevotella. Next base: position 26,267 of record UQWP01000009.1, read on the forward strand.
AAGCAGAAGCAGCAACAGCGAACTCAAGTGCCTCGCCCTGAGTCTCCTTAGTCAAGAGACCGTGGATCAAACCGCCAGAGAAAGAGTCACCACCACCTACGCGGTCGATAATAGGGTTGATATCGTAGTGCTTGCTCTGATAGAATTCCTTACCATCATAGATAAGAGCCTTCCAGCCATTGTGAGTAGCAGAGAGAGACTCACGGAGCGTAGAAACGACATACTTGAAGCCGAACTCCTCCATCATACCCTTGAAGATGCCATAGTAACCCTCAGCATCAGTCTTACCGCCTTCTACGTCAGCATCTGGCTTGAAGCCCAAGCAAAGCTGAGCATCCTCCTCGTTACCGATGCAAACATCTACATACTGCATCAATGGGCGCATCACAGAGATAGCCTTCTCTGATGTCCAGAGCTTCTTGCGGAAGTTGAGGTCAACAGATACAGTTACGCCATGACGCTTAGCTGCCTCACAAGCCAACTTGGTCAACTCTGCTGCCTTGTCGCTGATAGCAGGAGTAATTCCACTCCAGTGGAACCACTGAGCGCCCTCCATGATTTTATCGAAGTCGAAATCAGAAGGATCAGCCTCTGCGATAGCGCTGTGAGCACGGTCGTAGATAACCTTAGATGGGCGCATAGAAGCACCAGTCTCTGCATAGTAGAGACCTACTCTATCACCACCGCGGGCGATAAACTCTGTGTTGACGCCATAACGACGAAGACCATTTACTGCAATCTGGCCAATCTCGTGCTTTGGCAACTTTGATACGAAATATGCATCGTGACCATAGTTAGCAAGGCTAACAGCAACGTTAGCCTCACCACCACCAGGGATGATGCGAAGTGACTCACTCTGGATGAAACGATCGTTGCCTTCTGGTGACAAACGAAGCATAATCTCGCCTAATGTTACAATCTTTGCCATTGTTTGATAGTTTTAATTTCTTTGTTTTTATTGTTTGTTTACTAATAGACAATTTTATAGTAGTTGTCCGTAACCGCTGGCAAAAATAGCTATAATTTCTCGAATACCAAAATTTAATCGCAGTTTTTTTCAATTCTAGCCTTATTTTTTCTCACTTTTTCCCTTTTTTTCTCCTTTTTTTAGATTTTTGTGCAAAAAAAGAGCTGTGCATTCGCACAATTCAAAAAAATGTTGTATATTTGCGCCCGAATGCTGATGGTGTGACCGCACACAAGTCAGCAGATCAACAAAACATAGTTAAAAGCACAGTTTGTGCACACAGTTATGAGGGAGCAAAGCCTTCTTGCAGGAAGAAAATGCATCCTATATATAATAAGGTGTGAACGACTTGCTCAAACCATAAACTTAAAAACAATGGCCGAAAGAATCAGAATCAAGGATATCGCCGAACGAGCAGGCGTATCTGTAGGAACAGTGGACCGTGTGCTCCACGACCGCCCGAACGTGTCGAAACCGGCACGTGAGAAGGTGGAACAAGCGCTCAAGGAAATGAATTATCAACCTAATATGTATGCCAGTGCTTTGGCATACAACAAGGCTTATACTTTTTGTCTTCTGATACCGAAGCATGAGTCGGAAGCCTATTGGGAAGAGATAGAAGAAGGTGCCAGAAAGTGCGAAGACCAGCGCCGGGATTTTCATATCGATTTGGAGATTCGATTCTACGAGCGTTCTAGTGAGGATTCTTTCAAGGCTGTTTCGCAAGAGATTCTTGATGCCAAACCGGAGGGAGTCATCGTGGTGCCATCATCTCTGGAAGTGACACGTGGCTTTACAGACCAGTTGCATCAAAAGCATATTCCGTTTATCCTGCTCGACTCTTATATGCCAGACCTGCGTCCTCTCTCCTTCTTTGGTCAGGATTCATTCTGCTCTGGCTATTTCGCTGCCAAGATGCTGATGATGCTTGCGGGTAATGAGAAAGAAGTGATGCTGATGAGACAGACCAAGGACGGTCATGTAGTCAGCAAGCAGCAGGATAACCGTGAGGTGGGATTCCGTCATTATATGCACGACCATTTTCCAAATATTGTCATCCATGTACTTGACCTTCCGTTCAATGGAACCCGCAACGAGTACCAGAATATGCTGGCTCAGTACTTTGATGAGCATCCTGCTACCCATCATTGTATAACAATGACATCGAAGGCACATCTCGTGGGAGATTATCTGCTGAAGTCCAATCGCCGTGACGTACAGATCATGGGTTATGATATGGTGGGCAAGAATGCGAAATGTCTGCGCGAAGGCAGCATCTCGTTCCTCATCGCACAGCATGCCTATATGCAGGGTTACTATTGTGTAGATACTCTTTTCCGTGCCATCGTTCTCAAGAAGAAGGTGAATCCGGTAAATTACATGCCTATCGAGCTGCTGATGAAGGAGAATATCGAATTCTACCGCAGAACGCAGATCTAAGGCTGAAATGAAGAAGCAAGAAAATAGAAATTATAAATATATAAATAAACAAAACTACAGAATGAAACTATCAAGCTTTATCAAGATTAACCCTGCCGACTCGGTAGTGGTTTGTTTGCGTCCTATGCAGAAGGGCGAGATTATCGAAGTGGATGGCAAGAACATCACTCTCTTGCAGGATACTCCTGCTGGTCATAAGGTACTCATCGATGATGCTGCCGAGGGACAGAACATCATCAAGTATGGCTACCCTATCGGTCATGCCAAGCAGGATTTGAAGCAGGGTGAATGGGTGAATGAGAACAATCTCAAGACCAATCTTGCCGGAACTTTGGAATATACCTATCATCCGGTAGATGAGCAGTTGAACATTGCCAAGGAATCCCGTACTTTCCAGGGCTATGTGCGCAAGAACGGCGAAGTAGGTGTAAGAAACGAGGTTTGGGTAGTGCCAACCGTAGGTTGTGTGAATGGTGTTGCCGAGAAACTCGTAGAGCTTCTGAAGAAGGAGACTGGTTGTGAGGGCATTGATGCCATCCACGCATGGCACCATAATTTCGGCTGTTCTCAGCTTTCCGGCGACCATGAGAACACCCGCAAGGTGCTCCGTGATATCTGTCTGCATCCGAACGCCGGTGCTGTTCTCGTTCTCTCATTGGGTTGTGAGAACAATCAGCCTGATGACTTCATGAAGATGTTGGGCGATTACGATCAGGACCGCATCAAGCTCCTGGTTACACAGAAGGTTGAGGGTGATGAGATTGAAGAGGGAATGAAGATTCTCCGTGATCTCTATGCTAAGGCTAAAGAGGATAAGCGTGAGGAGGTACCTGTAAGCAAGCTTCGTGTCGGTTTGAAGTGTGGTGGTTCTGATGGCTTCAGTGGTATCACTGCTAACCCACTCGTAGGTGAATTCTCTGACTGGCTGGTGGCTCAGGGCGGAACATCTATTCTCACCGAGGTGCCTGAGATGTTTGGTGCAGAGACTATTCTGATGAACCGTTGTGAGAACAAGGAACTCTTCGAAAAGACCGTTCATCTCATCAATGATTTCAAGGAGTACTTCCTCAGTCATGGTGAGCCTGTTGGTGAGAATCCATCTCCAGGTAACAAGGCTGGCGGTATCTCTACTCTGGAAGACAAGGCACTGGGTTGTACCCAAAAGTGCGGTCGTGCTCCAGTCAGTGGCGTGCTGCAGTATGGTGACCGTTTGGAGACAACCGGTCTGAACCTCTTGTCTGCTCCTGGTAATGATCTCGTGGCAGCAACCGCATTGGCTTCAGCAGGCTGTCAGCTTGTGCTCTTCACAACGGGTCGTGGTACCCCATTCGGAACATTCGTTCCAACCATGAAGATTTCAACCAATAGCAAGCTTGCTAAGAACAAGCCAAACTGGATTGACTTCAATGCCGGAGAACTCGTTGAAGGCACCGATATGAAGGAGTTGGTAAACAAGTTCATCGACAAGATCATAGCAGTTGCCAGTGGCGAGGAAGCCCGCAACGAGTACAACGGCTATCGTGAGATTTCCATTTTCAAGAATGGAGTAACATTGTAATAACTTAAAAAGAAACATGAGTAATAAGAAAGGATTGTTGGCGTTGTCGCCATTGTTTTTGTTGATTGTCCTCATCGTGGCGTTCACCGTCTATTCGGTAGATGCCAGTCATAAGGATACCAATTTGTCGCTCACCGTGGCATTTATGATCTCCAGTATCTATGCCGTGGCGATTTCTGGTGGCATGCCCATCAAGAGTCGTGTAGATACCTATAGCAAGGGTGCCGGCGCCAACAATCTGATGCTCATGTTGTGGATATATGTATTGGCAGGTTCCTTCGCAGCTTCGGCTAAGGCGATGGGAGCTGTCGATGCAACTGTCAATCTTGCACTCAGCATTCTTCCGGCGAGCATGATTCTGCCGGGATTGTTTCTGGCAGCCTGCTTTATCTCCGTATCCATCGGAACAAGTGTAGGTACCGTTGTGGCACTTGTTCCGATAGCTGCGGGACTCGCCCACTCTATGGACGTAAATATAGGTATGATGACAGCTATCATCGTTGGTGGAGCTTATTTCGGAGACAATCTTTCCTTTATCTCTGATACCACGGTAGTAGCTACCCAGACTCAGAATTGCAAGATGAGCGATAAGTTCCGTGTCAACTCTCTTATCGTAGTACCTGCCGCCGTTATCGTACTGGCTATCTATGCCGTGATGGGTATCGGTCTGCAGGCACCTACTGATATTCCGGAGGTAGAGTATATCAAGGTGCTCCCTTATCTGGTAGTACTTGTCACGGCTGTGGCGGGTATGAATGTGATGGCGGTTCTCACGATGGGAACATTGCTCTGCGGTGTGATTGGTGTAAGCAGTCAGCTCCTGGGTGGTACCGGAGGTTACGATCTCTTCGGCTGGTTCTCAGCCATGGGTAACGGAATCATCGGTATGGGCGAACTGGTCATCATCGCAATGATGGCGGGTGGCATGCTCGAAATCATCCGAGAAAATGGCGGTATCAATTATATCATCGACAAGATTACGGCTCATGTCAGCAACAAGCGAGGAGCCGAACTGTCCATTGCAGCTCTGGTTTCCATGGTCAACGTATGTACAGCCAACAATACGGTTGCCATCCTTACCGTAGGCAACATAGCCAAGAAGATCGGTGATAAGTTTGGAGTAGATAACCGCAAGGCAGCCAGTATCCTTGATACTTTCTCCTGTGCGGTTCAGGGCTTGATACCTTACGGAGTACAGATGCTTCTGGCAGCAGGTCTTGCCAATCTGAGTCCGATGGATATCCTTCCATACCTCTATTATCCTCTGGCTATCGGTATAGCTGCGCTGTTTTCGATACTATTTCGTTACCCGAAGCGATACAGCTAGAATGGAAGTAGCTTATTATCAGTTGTTTAACTTTTAAATGAATACACGATGGATTTTTTACAGAGAAACCTTTTTGTCAAGCTGCGTTCCGACCACTTCCATACGAAGGAGGAGATGGAACCGATGACTACCTTCAAGCAGAAGAAGATAGCCCAGATGATGAAGAACCTCAGCGATGTGCCTGCGGGTGAAGTACGCATGAACAATGGTTTCCTGAACCGACGTTTAGCCAGCATACAGGAAAACGAGCGTCATGCCATCGACACCTCTATCGAGACCATCCACTTACTTCGCATCATCGTATCCAATATCAACGGAATATTAGCCAATGGCGTTAATCTCGGCGGCATCATCGAGATGGGAAACTACCTGCGCACCAAGGGCGACAAGGTAGATTTCGTAAAACTGGAAAAATGGCTGCGAAAGCTCCGCATCCAGCGAATGGCGCAGTTGCAGGGCAGTGTACTTATCCTTTTCTTCGAATTTGAACAGGATGAGATACCCTTCGTGCGCCGTGTGGAACGTGGCGCCTACAAGCTGACCCTCCGTTCGCTTTATTATAACAGTCTCGATCAGCAGGAGATTTTATTCGAGCAGACTCAGGCTGGATTCGTTCGCACCACGGGTGGCGCGATGCGCAAAAACCTGCGTCGCAGCATGCGGTATCTGGAATATGCGCCCATAGAAACGATCAGCAATTTCTGCAATAACTTCTACCGCTCGCTCTCAGAAATAGAAGAATAATATAAAATATATAAAAAATAAGCATACTCTGTGACGAATTTCAAGCGATTTTCGTACCTTTGCAGTTATGAAACGATTTTGTATAACGATATTATCATCAATTATAGCATTATGCGCAAGTGCGCAGGTGCAATGCGAGGATACCTGCAGTCATGTGCATGGCATAGACCTCAGCCACTATCAGGGCAATGTGTTCTGGGAAACGGTGGGCGATAACTCCAAGATGGCGTATGTCTATCTGAAGGCTACCGAAGGGGGAACCAATGTAGATAGCAAATATAAGCAGAATATTGATCTGGCGCATAGATATGGACTCAAGGTGGGTTCATACCACTTTTATCGTGCCCGTATTCCGCAGCAGACCCAGCTGGAGAATTTCATGGCTCAATGCCGCCCGGGCGACCAGGATCTCTTGCCGATGATCGACGTTGAGACCAAGAGTGGTTTGGAGACAGAGGAGTTTTGTGACTCTCTCTTTAAGTTCCTGCATCTCGTGGAAAAGGCATACAGACAGAAGCCGCTCATCTATACAGGTGCCAACTTCTACGACCATTATCTCTTGGGAAAGCTCGACAGCTACAAGCTGATGATAGCCCAATATACCAAGCGTGAGCCTGTGCTCAAGGATGGAAGAGACTTTGAAATGTGGCAATATACCGGTAAGGGAAAACTGAATGGTATTAACGGCTACGTGGACAAGAGCAGATTCATGGGTAGGCATCGATTGAGAGAGATTAGATTCAGGCACAGATAAGACTTTGAACTTGGAGCTTGAAGCTTTGAACTTTATGATTAGCTTTCGGGATCAAAGGTGTATGATGTCTGGAAATATAATATATATAAGTAAAACATAAACTTTAAATAAAACTATGGCAATTATTAAATGTCCAGAATGTGGTCGCCAAATCAGTGACAAGGCTCCTACCTGTCCTAGTTGTGGCGTTGAGATAGCAGGAAAAATCACTAAATGTCCTCATTGCGGGGAGGTATATTTCAGCAGTCAGGAGATGTGTCCAAACTGTCATGAGATAGCTGTAGGAGTAACACGCCCTCTTGCGGCAGCTACATCACTGGTGTCGTCTGCAACATCGGCAGCAACACCGCAGGCTCCTGCGGATCCAGCAACTCCTTCAACACCTCCTACCCCTCCTGTTCCACCAGTACCTCCAGTACGTCGTCCTAGTGTTACTGCGAACGGAAATGATGGTGGCGAGGGTAATACTCCTCAGGAACCACAGAAGAAAAAGAACCCCCGCTCTATCTTCATCATCTCATTCATCTTTGCAGTCTTGGCGTGTGGTATTATGTATTACTTCTACGACAGTGCCAATCGCAATAAGGAGATGGAAGCTTATGAGTATGCGATGCAAAGCAGTGACCCGATGGTGCTGCAGAGTTATCTCGATACCTACAAGGATGCCGATGAAGCACATCGCGATTCCATTATGGCTCATCTTGATCTGTTGAAGCAGAACGACCAGGATTGGACCAATGCGGTAGTGAGCGGTTCGAAAGAAGCATTGGAAGCATATCTCCAGAAGTATCCTAACAGTTTGCACAAGCAGGAAGCTTTGCTTAAAATAGATTCCCTCGACTGGAATGTGGCTAAGGCTGCAGATACAGCGGATGCCTACCAGGCATATCTGGATGCGCATGCAGATGGAACTCACATCGAAGAGGCGGAAAATGCCCTGAAGAAGGTGAAGAGCCGTGATCTCCAGCCTGAAGAAAAACAGATGGTAAGCGGATTGTTCCGTCAGTTCTTCCAGAGCATCAATTCCCGTAATGCGGATGGATTGACTGCTACCTGTGAGGATATTCTCTCTTCCTTGCTCGGTAAGAATTCGGCTACCAAGGCAGATGTCGTTACCTTTATGGATAAGCTCTATAAAGATGATGTAGCCAATATGAACTGGCACATCAATAACGACTACCAGATCAAGAAGCGCGAGGTTGGCGATGAGGAATATGAGTATCAGGTACAGTTCTCTGCCCGCCAGGACGTAGATATGACAGATGGCTCGAAGAAGGAACAGCTCTTTAAGATTTCTGCAGTTGTTTCACCTGATGGCAAGGTTTCTGCCTTCAATATGAACAAGGTTTCTGAGCCACAGCAATAGATTGGTTCTGATTAAAAGATTCGTAAGTTCAAAAACAATATAAAAGAATCATAAGATTCAAAACAATATAAAAAGAAAGCTCCGGTGGATTGTTGATTCCATCGGAGCTTTCTTTTTTCTTTTACTTTGCTTCCTTCATCTGTCGGAGCAATTCCTTCTGTTTTTCATTCAAACCAGTAGGCAACTTCACGTTATAGGTAATCATCAGATCACCGAAGGTTCCGTCACCTCTGTCATAACCTTTACCGCGAACACGTACCTTGGTACCATTCTGGGTTTCCGGCTTGATCTTCAGTTTAATCTTTGAACCATTGCTCAATGTGATGATACCCTCACCACCGAGCAGTGCGGTGTACATGTCGATATTCACATTCATGTTCATCTCGCCCGTATTCGTTCTGGCACTATGACCACCGCAGCCACCGTTACATCCGCCTGTGCCATATTCAGCACCGGCACCGAAACCAGCACCTGCTCCGCCGAATCCGCCAAAGCCACCGAAACCGGCACCTTGTGAACCACGGGCACGACCGCCACCGAAGAGATTTTCAAAGAAGCTGGAGAAGCCACCTCCTCCACCGCCGAAGCTGCTGAAATCGAAGCCTTCGAATGGATTTCCGCCAGCGGCACCTCCGCCGGCAGCTCCATCATAGCCTCCACCACCGAAGCCTCCTACATTCTTCCACTGTTCGCCGTACTGGTCGTACTTGGCACGCTTGTCCGGATCGGAAATCACCTCATACGCCTCGTTCAGCGCCTGGAACTTAGCCTTTGCCTTAGGGTCGTTAGGATGCAAATCCGGATGAAACTGTTTGGCACGCTTGCGATATGCAGCGCGCACATCCTTCTGCGGGATGTTCTTATCTACACCGAGAATCTTGTAATAATCTACAAATGCCATAGTATAATACCTCCTATTTTTTATGATTTTTATAAGAATCCAACAAAAAGTATGCCGTAATTGCCAACTTTTTTGTATTTTTGCAGTTGAAACAAATAAATTCGAGAAAAAGTATGAAACAGTTATTCGCAGCGCTCTTGTTGGCGCTCACTTTTAATTCACAGGCAATGGCACAGCAGCGCACCGTCAAACTCAGAGTGATTCAGACAAGTGATGTTCATGGTTCTTTCTTCCCATACGATTTCATTAATCGTAAACCGAAGGCAGGAACCCTGGCACGCGTGTCCTCTTATGTAAACGATCTGCGCAAGACCTATAAGGACAATGTCATCCTCCTGGAGAATGGCGATATCCTTCAGGGACAACCTACCTGCTATTTCTATAATTATGTCAACACCCAGGCTCGCAATGTGGCAGCTGATGTAGTCAACTATATGAAGTATGATGCCCAGGCTTTCGGTAATCACGATGTAGAGACCGGTCATGCGGTTTACGATAAGTGGATCAAGGAGTTAAACTGTCCGGTGCTGGGTGCCAACATCATTGATACCAAGACCGGTGAGCCTTATGTGAAGCCTTATATCATCCTGAACCGTGAGGGTGTGAAGATTGCCGTTCTCGGTATGCTGACCCCAGCTATTCCTAACTGGCTGACAGAGAATCTCTGGAGCGGAATGCAGTTTGAGAATATGGTGACCAGTGCCCGTAAATGGATGAAGATTATCCAGGAGAAAGAGAAGCCGGATGTAGTCATCGGTGTCTTCCACAGCGGTAAGGATGGCGGTATTGTCACTCCCGAATATGAGGAGGATGCCTCTCTGCGTGTAGCAAAGGAGGTGCCAGGCTTCGACATGGTGCTCTTCGGACATGACCATACCCGCTACAATGAGACAATCCTGAATGTGGAGGGCAAGCCTGTGGTTTGTCTCGATCCTGCCAATAATGCCCTGAATGTGGCTGATGCCGAGGTAACCATTACCCTGGACAAGAAGAAGGTGAATGGCAAGAAACAGTATGTTGTGACAGACAAGAAGATAGTTGGCAGTCTGCCTGATGTGACAAAATGTCCTATTGATGAGGATTTCATGAAGGCATTCGAGCCTCAGATTGCAGAAATCAACAAGTTCGTAGGTAAGCAGATCGGAACTTTCAAGAATACCATCCATAGCCGCGAGTCTTTCTTCGGCAGCTGCGCTTTCAATGATTTCATCCTGAATCTGCAGCTTCAGATCACGAATGCAGATATCGCTTTCAATGCACCCCTCCAGTTTAATTCTACCATCAAGGCTGGTCCTATCTATGTTGGTGACATGTTCAATCTCTATAAATATGAGAATCAGCTCTACGTGATGCGCCTTACCGGTGAGGAAATCCGCAAGCATCTGGAGATGAGCTATGATCTCTGGGTGAATACGATGAAGAGTCCTGATGACCATCTGCTCCTGCTCGATACCCAGACCAAGGGCGATCAGCAGCGTCTGGGCTTCAAGAATCTCTCCTTCAACTTCGATAGTGCTGCCGGCATTGATTATGAGGTGGATGTTACCAAGCCAGACGGCGAGAAGGTGAAGATTCTGCGTATGAGCAATGGTCAGCCTTTCGATGAGAAGAAGTGGTATAAGGTAGCAGTGAACAGTTATCGTGGCAATGGCGGCGGTGAGCTCCTTACCCGTGGCGCCGGTATTCCAAAAGATAGTCTGGATAGCAGAATCATCTATCGCAGTGAGCGCGACCAGCGTTACTATCTGATGGAGGCCATCGAAAAGATGGGAATTGTGGATGCCAAGCCAAACAACAACTGGAAGTTTGTGCCGGAAGCATGGACCAAGCCTGCTGCCCAGCGTGACTATGAGTTGCTTTTCGGAAAAAAGCAATAGCCCACTAGTCCCCAAAAAACGCCGGGAACTACCCGCCAAAGCATATCATAAAGTTCAATATTCAAAGTTCAAAGTAAAGAATGAAGTATTGGTTTATATTTTGCAAGACAGATATCTTGCTCGAGAAGAGAGAAGATGGAACCTATACGATTCCATGTAGTGAGGAAAGTCCGATAGCAACCAAGCCTTGGACCCATATCCTCAACATCACACCGATGAATGACGGTACGGAAGTGAAGACTTTCACCATTCCAGAGCCCATAACCGACAACCCAAAATATGAGATGTGCGGTTTGCGTCCTAGCTTTTACAAGCTCTCCCCTGAGTTGTATCAGAAGGCGGGAAAATGTCAGGAACTGAACTATTGGGATATGAACACCCAGTTTTGCGGGGTGTGCGGTTCACCGATGAAGATGTCAACAGATATCAGTAAGAAGTGTACAGAGTGTGGCAAGTCTGTCTGGCCATCTCTCGCTACAGCCATCATTGTTCTTATCAAGAAGGGCGATCAGGTGCTGCTGGTTCATGCCCGCAACTTCAAGGGTAACTTCGATTCCCTGGTAGCCGGTTTTGTGGAAACAGGTGAGAGTCTGGAGGAAGCCGTTCATCGTGAGGTGATGGAAGAGACCGGTCTGACCATCAAGAACCTCAAGTATTTCGGTTCCCAGCCATGGCCGTTCCCAAGTGGCTTGATGGTAGGATATACAGCCGAATATGTAGATGGTGAGATTCATCTTCAGAAGGAAGAGCTTTCCCGCGGCAAATGGTTCAGCAAGGATAATCTCCCTATTCTGCCGGAGAAATTATCGATTGCCCGCAAACTCATTGATGCCTGGCTAGAGAATAGAATATAGAACTTTCGCAAGCAGACTATACTCGCCCTGGACTCATGATAAGTATAGGGTAGAATCTTGAAATTAAGAAATACAGAAGAAATGAAAGAGAAACTTTGGAATGCGAATTACATCAAGGTGATGACCACCAACTTTCTGCTCTACTTTGCCTTCTATCTCCTCACCCCACTCCTCCCACTCTATCTGAGTGAGACCTTTGGGACGACCAAGGATGTCATCGGCATCGTGCTGAGTGGATATACGGTGGCGGCACTCATCATCCGTCCCTTCAGCGGATATGTGGTGGATGGATTTTCCCGTAAAAAAGTGCTGATGATCTGTTTGACGGCTTTTGCCATCTTCTTTGCAGGATACATAGCTGCCAGTACCATCCTGATGTTTGCCATCTGCCGAACCCTGCATGGTGGACCCTTCGGAGCGGTAACAGTTGCCAACAGTACCTGTGCCATCGATGTCTTGCCTGCCAGCAGACGCAATGAGGGTATCGGTCTTTATGGATTGAGCAACAACTTCGCCATGGCGATAGCCCCTTCCATCGGTATCTATCTGCACAATCTGGTGGGTAGCTATATGGTATTGTTCTGGATAGCCTTTGTGGTAGCCATTGCTTCTGTGGTGATTGCTGGAACGGTGAAACTCCCAGAGAAGGAAATCGTCAAGAACAAGGAGAAGCTCTCGCTCGACCGCTTCTTCCTGACCCGCGCCTGGTTGTTGGCCATCAACATCGGCATGTTTGGTTTCTGCTGGGGTGTACTGAGCAACTACCTCGCCATTTACAGTAAGGAGGAATTAGGCATAACCGGAGGAACGGGAACCTATTTCGCCATTCTCTCTATGGGATTGTTCATGAGCAGATTGCAAGGCAGAAAGGCTTTGAGTCAGGGTAAGCTGACCCAGAATGCTGCCGAAGGAATGCTGATATCGCTCGTTGGTTTTACGATATTCGTAGCCATCAAGCATCCGGTAGCCTACTATCTTTCTGCAGCATTGATAGGCTTGGGAAATGGTCACCTGTATCCAGCCTTCCTGAATATGTTTATCAATGTTGCCCGCCACGACCAGCGTGGTACGGCTAACAGTAGTATCCTGACCGGTTGGGATCTGGGATTCGGAATCGGTTGTCTTCTGGGTGGGGTTGTAGCCGAGCATTTCGGTTATAGTGGTGCCTTCTGGATGGTAGCGATTGAAAATGCAGCCGCTGTGGTATTGTTCTTTGCCTCATCCCGTGCATTCTTTGAAAAAAGAAGACGAAACGACTAGTAAGGGAATAAAAAAGTATAAGTTTTTTCCAGGTTAAAGTTTAGCTTCCATCAAGGGCTAAACTTTTTCCTTTAAGGCTAGAAATATTTTCCCTTAAGGATAAATTTATTTTCCCTTAAGGGAAGTTTTCTGCCGGTTTAAACCGGTATGGAAGTCCAATTAAAGAAAAAGAGCATTCGTAAGGATTGTGGAAACAAACCCTTTCGAATGCTCTTTGTAATTTTCTTACATGCTTTTTCTCTTAGAATGGGAGATCATCTGCGCTGCCACCTGCTGCTGGAGCTGCAGGCTGAGCAGGAGGGAATGGAGCTGTTGCACCCTGAGCAGGAGCTGGAGCTGCCTGAGGAGCCGCACTTACTGGAGGGAATGGAGATCCAACTGGCTGCATGCCACCCTGCATAGCAGCAACAGCATTAGGATCTACACGCTGAATATTCCAAGCGCGGACACTGTTGAACCAACGACCATTATATTCGTGTGCATCCAAATCAAAAGAAACCAAAAGTTCCTCACCACTCTGGATGTTGAACTGAGCAAGACGGTCTGCTCCGAAAACATCGAAGCAAAGCTTCTTTGGATACTGCTCGTGAGTCTCGATAACGAATGACTGAGCCTTCCACTCACCTCTTGCAGAAACGCCGCTTCTTTCAGGTAAAACGGCAATTACCTTTCCTTGTAATTCCATATTATTATTTTAAAAATTGTTTCAATCCTTCGCCTGCCAAGCCCCATTTTCATCGAGAATCAAAAGATGTATGAAGAGGCTCAAAAACGAGTGAATCTATCTACTATTTTTCTTTCTGACTGCGAAATTACTAAAAATAGTTTTAAAACAAAAACATTTCTTCGATTATTTTTGTCTATCCCCAATATTTTTTGTATTTTTGTGCTCATAATTGCGCAAATGCCCCAATTTACCCGTCAAGTAAGGAGCATCAGCCATGAATATGAGATAAGTAATATCGAAAATTAATAATATAAAATAACGACTCATGAGATTTACAGTTTCAAGTTCAGCATTGAGCAGCAAGCTCAATATGCTTGCTAAGGTGATCGGCAGCAAGAATTCTCTGCCTATCCTTGACAATTTCCTGTTCCAAGTAGCCAACGGCGAGATGACCATCACCGCAAGCGACAGTGACAACATCATCAAGAGTACCATCGCTCTCACTGACTGCGATGGCGAAGGCGAGTTCTGCGTTGCCAACCGCGTCATCCTGGATGCATTGAAGGAGTTGCCTGAGCAGCCTCTCAGCTTCGATGTAGATACAGATAATTATGCCATTAAGATTGTATATCAGAATGGTCTCTATAATTTCACAGGCTTGAATGCTGAAGACTATCCTCCAACACAGGATATGGGTGATGCCTGCACTACCCTCGTCTTGCCAGCACAGGTGCTGATCGACAATATCAACCGTTCTCTCTTTGCAACAGCCAGCGATGAGCTGCGCCCTGTAATGAATGGTATCTATTTCGACCTTACTCCCGAATCGCTTGCCATCGTAGCAAGTGATGGTCATAAGTTGGTAAGAAGCAAGAACTTCACTATCAAGAGTGAAACTCCTGCTTCATTCAACCTGCCTAAGAAGCCAGCATCATTGCTGAAGAATATTCTGAGCAAGGATGATGAGGCAACCATCAAGTTTGATGCACGCAGAGCTGAGATTCAGTTTAGCGATGGCGTATTGAAATGCCGCCTCATTGATGGTCGCTATCCTAATTACAACTCAGTGATTCCTGCCAACAACCCATGTGAGATAACCGTAGATCGCAAGGGGTTGCAGAGTGCATTGCGCCGTGTTTTGCCATTTGCCAGCGAGAGCAGCCAGCTGATCCGTTTCCATATCGAGAGCGGCCGTTTCGAGGTTTCTTCAGAAGACATCGACTTCTCTACTTCTGCCAAGGAAGTATTGGCTTGCGAATATAGCGGTTCCAGCATCAGCATCGGTTTCAAGGGTAGCAGCTTGATGGAAATCCTGGGTAATCTGAACAGCGATCAGGTTGTCTTCCACTTGGCTGATCCTAGCCGTGCCGGTATCATTGTACCAGCTGAGCAGCCAGAAGACGAGGACATCCTCATGCTCATCATGCCAATGCTCCTTAACGAATAAGGAGCTTGGTTCATCTAAACACCCCTTCCCTATCAGTAATATATAGTAATAAATACTAGAAGTAATGAAATTAAATCTTACTAAGCCTCTGATCGTGTTCGACCTAGAGACTACCGGTCTTGACATGGTAAAAGACAGAATCATCCAAATCTCCTATATCAAGGTGTATCCAGATGGAACAGAGGTTCGTAAAAACCAGTTTGTCAATCCAGAGAAGCCAATCCCTGAAGAGGTGGTTGCTCTTACAGGTATCAGCAATGATGATGTGAAGGATGCACCAACCTTCAAGCAGTTGGCGGCTACCTTCAACCAGGAGTTCTCCGGTTGTGATTTTGCTGGCTATAACTCCAATCATTTCGACGTACCTATGCTTGCAGAGGAATTCCTGCGTGCTGGCATCGATTTCGATTTCTCCAAGTGTCGCCTCATTGATGCCCAAAACATCTTTATGAAGATGGAGCGTCGTAACCTGGCTGCTGCCTACAAGTTCTATTGTGGCAGAAAGATGGAAGAAGATTTCGAGGCTCACCGTGCCGACCAGGATACTGAGGCTACCTATTGCGTACTGAAAGGCGAGCTGGACCGTTATGCTCCTGGTGTTCAGGAGGAAGCCGACCGTGTGCTCAACAATGACATGGACGAGCTTGCTGAATTCTCCAAGCGTAACGACAATGTAGATTTTGCCGGACGTATCGTTTGGCAGGAGTTGAAGGATGCTGACGGAAATGTGATACTCGATGAAAAGGGCGAGCCACGCAAGCACGAGGTATTCAACTTCGGCAAGTACAAAGGATGGGATGTGGCAGAGATCCTGACCAAGGATCCTGGTTACTTCACCTGGGTATTGGGAAGCGATTTCACCAACAATACCAAGCAGGTACTCACCCGTATCCGTCTGCGCGAGTTCAACAAGAGAATGGGAAAATAATATGTTAAAAGGAAAGAAAATCGTATTGGGCATAACGGGTTCCATTGCAGCCTACAAGTCATGCCTTATCATCCGTGGTCTCATCAAGAAGGGAGCTGAGGTACAGGTGGTCATTACGCCAGCCGGCAAGGAGTTCATTACCCCTATCACTCTCTCGGCGCTGACCCACAAGCCTGTGGTAAGCGAGTTCTTCTCACAGCGTGATGGTACCTGGAATTCGCACGTGGATCTCGGCCTCTGGGCGGATGCGATGGTCATTGCACCATGTACGGCATCTACCATGGGCAAGATGGCACATGGCATTGCCGACAATATGCTCATCACCACCTATCTCTCCATGAAGGCACCTGTCTTCATCGCTCCTGCCATGGATCTTGATATGTACAAGCATCCTTCTACCCAGGCTAACATGAAGACCCTTCTCGGCTATGGTAACCATATCATCGAACCGGAAGTGGGTTTCCTTGCTTCTGGATTAGAGGGAAAGGGACGCATGGAGGAACCGGATGTCATCGTGGATTACCTGGATAGATACTTCAAGATGATGGAGAATGCTGATGAGGTTGCTGAAGTAGAATCAGAGAACCAGGAGAATACTGAGAAAGATCTTGGCGATAAGAAAGATCTCTTCGGTAAGAAGGTGATGATTACAGCTGGACCTACCTACGAGAAGATAGATCCTGTGCGTTTCATCGGCAATTATTCTTCTGGAAAGATGGGATTCGCACTTGCCGAGGAATGTCTGCGCCGTGGTGCGGATGTTACTTTGGTGGCAGGTCCTGTTTCATTAGACTGTAGTCCTGCTATCCATCGCATCAATGTGGAAAGTTGTGAGGAGATGTATCAGGCAGCCACTGCAGCCTTTGCTTCTTCTGATGCAGCCATTCTCTGTGCTGCCGTTGCCGATTTCCGTCCTGCTACCATTGCAGATAAGAAAATCAAGCGCGAAAAGGATGATCTGGAACTGACTCTGGTGCCTACCCACGACATTGCAGCTGCTTTGGGACAGATGAAACAAAAGAATCAGCGAATCGTAGCTTTCGCCCTGGAAACCAACGATGAAGAGAGTAATGCACAGAAGAAGAGAGTGAAGAAAAACGCCGACTTCATCGTGCTCAACTCTACCCGTAATCCGGGCACTACTTTCCGTACTGACGATAATCAGATTACCATCATCTCTGAAAAGGGAAAGAAAGAATATGAAAAGAAACCGAAGACTGAGGTGGCTCGCGACATCATTGACGAGCTGGCTCTCCTGTTTTAGTCCGGTATCTTTAGCTGGTGGTCTCCTGTGCTGCAGTCCTTCTGCGATTTCAGCACAGGAGCTGCAAGCTAAGATTACCATCAACCATGCCCAGATTTCGGGCACGGAGAAAGGCGTATTCGACAATCTGCAACAGACCTTGCAGCAATTCGTCAACAATCGCCAATGGACTCATCTTCAGTTTCAGAAGGACGAACGCATCATCTGCAACTTCAACATCACCGTCACCAAGTATGACAGAGACCAGAATCTCTTTACCTGCAAGGCGCTGATACAGGCCAATCGCCCAGTCTTCAATTCGGCATACACCTCCACCTTATATAATAATGTGGACGATAACTTCACGTTTCGTTTTGCCGAATACGACCAGTTGGAGTTCAATGAGCAGCAGATAGACAATCAGCTTACAGCTCTCTTTGCCTATTATGCATATCTTATCATCGGCATCGATCTGGATAGTTTTGCGCCCAAAGGCGGAGAAGACATCCTGCAGCGCTGCATGAATCTGACAAACAATGCCCAGAATCTGGATTATCCCGGATGGAAGGCTTTCTCTGATGACCGAAACCGGTATGCCATCATCTCAGACTATCTGGATGGAGCATTGGAACCCTTCAGACAGTTGCAGTATGATTACTATCGGAAAGGACTCGACGAGATGGCAAATAATGCGGAACGAGGTCGTACCGAGATAACCGCAGCCCTGGAAACAGAACTGAAGAAGGCGAAGGAAAACCGTCCACTCAGTTTGTTGCCACAGATATGGACCGACTTCAAGAAGGATGAACTTGCCAACATCTATCGCGGCAAGGGAACCCAAAAGGAAAAGGAGAGCATCTATGAACTCCTCTTCTCCATCAATCCTTCGCAGAATAAATACTGGGATCAGGTCAAGGAATAATCTTTCTGGAAGAAATCATCATCATAAAAATCATCTTCCGGAACGGAAGCTTCTGAAAATCAGAATCAGCTATCCCTTTATATCTTTATCAAAAAGTAGAATAAACTATGCTCAAACAATTATATATCAAGAACTTCACGCTCATCGACGAGCAGAACATCTCTCTCTATCCTGGCTTCTCCGTCATCACGGGTGAGACAGGAGCTGGAAAGAGTATCATCCTCGGTGCCATCGGACTGCTTCTGGGTAACCGTGCCGACAGCAAGGCGATCAAGGCTGGAAGAGACCGTTGCGTGATAGAGGCTCACTTCGATCTCTCCAGATATGGTATGCAGAATTTCTTCGATGATCATGACATCGACTACGATGCCGATGATACTATCATCCGAAGAGAGTTGACTGCAGCTGGCAAGAGCCGTGCCTTCATCAATGACACCCCTGTGCCTCTCACCTGTATGAGAGAATTGGGAGAGCAACTCGTGGATATCCATTCGCAGCATCAGAATCTTCTTCTGCAGAAAGAAGACTTTCAGTTGAATGTGGTGGATATCATCGCTCAGGATACCGACCAGCTCAAGGTTTACCAAAAGGAGTTCCACGCTTATCGCAAAGCCAAGGAACTTCTGGAAGAACTGAAAGCTGAGATTGCCAAGAATCGTGAGAACGAGGAGTTTATGCGCTTTCAGCATAAGGAGCTCGAAGATGCAAACCTACAGGAAGGCGAATTGGAACAGCTGGAGCAGGAAGCAGAAACATTGAGTCATTCAGAGGACATCAAGACCGCTCTCTTCGAAGCAGACAATGCGCTTTCGGGAGAAAACGACAGCATACTGGACAAACTGAAGAACGCCACTCATCAACTGGAAAATATCTGTGATGTCTATCCAAGCATAGCTGATGTGGCTGGCAGAATGCAGAGCAGCTATATCGAACTGAAGGACATCGCACAGGAAATCAGCAGTAGTGTAGATCACGTGGAATTCGATCCTAACCGATTGGATGCCATCAATACCCGTCTGGACAAGCTCTACACCCTGCAGCAGAAGTTCCATGTGGAAACGGTGACTGAACTCATTGCCACCCGTGACCGCATCGCAGAACAGCTTGCGCATATCGATAATGGCGATGAAGACATCGAAGAGAAGGAAAAAGAAGTGGCTGCTCTCCTTGCCAAGGCTGAAAAGCAAGCTGCCCTACTCACTTCTATCCGTCAGAAATCTGCAAAGGCAATAGAAAAGGAGATGAAAGGCAGACTCATCCCGCTGGGCATTCCGAATGTGAGATTCGAGATTGCCTTCGCAGAAAAGCCACTCTCCGGAAATGGTGCCGATAAGGTTAGCTTCCTTTTCAGTGCCAACAAGAGTACACAGTTGCAGCCAGTCAGTCAGGTTGCTTCAGGTGGTGAGATTGCCCGTGTGATGCTCTCGCTGAAGGCAATGATCAGTGGAGCCGTGAAGTTGCCAACCATCATCTTTGATGAGATTGATACCGGTGTAAGCGGAAAGATAGCAGAAAAGATGGCAGATATCATGGAAGAAATGGGACTCCAGAACCGACAGGTGCTCTCTATCACCCACCTACCACAGATTGCCGCCAAGGGTAGTCATCATTACAAGGTATTGAAGGAGGAAACCGAGAATGGAACCATCTCGCACATGAAAGAACTCAACAACCAGGAGCGCATTGAAGAAATTGCCCAGATGCTCAGTGGTAGTGACATCACGCAGGCAGCTCTTGCCAATGCCAAAGAATTATTGAGAATATGAAAAGAATAAATATGATCATGATGGGACTGATGCTGGGTGCATCATCCCTCTTCGCTCAGCCAGGCTCTGTACAGAAAGCCGCTAAGAGCGTATTTACACTCACCACCTTCAACAAGGATGGTAACATCATCTCTTCTACACAAGGTGTGTTTATTGATAACAAGGGAACGGCTATCGGTACCTTCAAACCGTTTATCGGTGCAGTGAAGGCTACCATCGTAGATGCCAGCGGAAAGTCGATGGACGTGGATGCCATCCTCGGAGCTGATGAACTTTACGATGTGGCCAAGTTCAGAGTATTGGGTAATACCACGGCTGCCAACATTGCAACGGCAGAATCACCTGCGGGCAGCAAGGTTTGGCTCGTTCCTTATTCTATCAAGAAGTCACCTTTCCAGCAGGAGGATATCGCAAGTGTAGAGAAGTTTAAGGAAACTTACAATTACTACATCTTCTCCAATACCGTACCTGACAATGCAGTGGGTTGCCCATTCGTCAACAAGAATGGTCAGGTGATTGGTATCATGCATAGCAACGGTCAGGTTACTGCCATTGATGCCAACTATGCCAAGGAGTTGAAGGTAACAGGACTTTCCACACTGGATGCAGCCCTTCGTGAGACAGGCATCCGTACCGCTCTTCCGGATACCGAACAGGAGGCGATTACGATGATGACGCTCAACAAGTCTCAGGTGTCCCGCGACATCTATACCAAGTATGCAGATGAGTTTATGGCAAAGTTCCCTACTTCTGCATTCGGCTATAAGGAAAAAGCAACTCTTCTTGTAGATAAGAACGAGTTTGCCGAGGCTGCCAAATGTATGGAAGATGGAATCAAGAAATCTTCAGCCAAAGATGAAGCCCACTCCAATTATTCTGATGTCATCTATCAGAAACTGATCTATAAGGGTGATTCTGCCTATACAGCCTGGACTTACGACAAGGCGATAGAAGAGGCACAGAAGGCATACGCCATCAATGCCAATCCTGTGTATCAGCATCAGGAGGCACGCATCATCTTTACCAAGGGTAATTATCAGAAGGCATACGATATGTTCATAGCTCTGACCAAGACATCAGTCAAGAATCCGGAAATCTTCCTGGAAGCTGCTCAGGCTAAGATTCAGCTCAAGGCTCCAGCTACAGAGATTAAGGTTTTGCTTGACAGTGCTGTCAATGAGGCTAAGAACTCGGGCACCATGGCTGGTCCTTACTATCTGGCTCGTGGTGATTTCCAGGCAGAACAGGGAGAGTATCGCAGTGCCATAGCTGACTATAATATGTATGATTCGATTGTACGTCCTGTTAATCCTGCATTCTTCTACGCAAGATACAAGGCTGAGACCAAATTGCGTATGTGGCAGCCAGCGCTGATTGATATTGCCCGTACCTGCTACCTCGCTCCTAACGAGCCTACTTATTTTGCAGAATGGGCTAGTCTTGACTTGCGTGTGAAGCGATATGCAGAAGGCATCAGTGCAGCCAAGCATTGCATAGAGATTGCTCCAGAATATGCCGATGGCTACCTCCTCCTCGGTTTGCTCCAGATGGAGAACAAGCAGAAGGAAGAGGCCCGCAAGAACCTGGAAAAAGCAAAGGAACTGGGAGATACCCGTACTGAGGGTTATCTCAAGAAACTGAAATAATCAGATTGAAGGTGTATCAAAGGAAATCCGATGTAGATGCTTTGATGCACCTTTTTTATATTCTATCTGCGATATAAAACAAAAAGTGGATTAACCTTTCGATTAATCCACTTTTGTGATTCCGTTGGGGTTCGAACCCAAGACCCACAGCTTAGAAGGCTGTTGCTCTAATCCAACTGAGCTACGGAACCAACACTGCTATTTTTCATTAGCGAGTGCAAAGGTAATACTTTTTTGTGAAACCACCAAATTTTCCCGCATCTTTTTTACAATAAAACCGAATATTATGCAACTTTTCTCGTCTTATGATTTGAAAAGCGCATAATATTCGGTATTCCTCATTCTTTTATGCATCAAAAAGAATGAATATCATCTTCTACTCATTATTCTGTAATCAGTGTAAACTCTGACCCTGAAGCATAATCCTGACCATTCTGCTCATTCAATGCACGCAGACGGAAGTAGCGAGCCTTGACAGGCTTGTTCAACATCACCTTCTGCAGCTTGGCTGTCTTCTCAAAATGACCCTTCAGGATTGGCTCACCCCAAGTCTTGTTGTCGTTGCTAACATAGATTTCATAATCCTTGATGCAACCATTCAAAGAACCATCCTGGCGTGCCAGATAAGTAAAGCCCTTGATGACCTTCTGCTTGCCAGCATCGAAGTCAACCCAGTGAGGATACTTAGCCAATGTAATGGAATACATCGTATGCCAGAATGTAGAAGGATCGCCATCAACCAAGTAGGCTGCATCACCCTCGTCTGGCTCCTGGCTGGAAGCAAAGGCAATCTGAAGACCGGATGTCTGCTGATTCTGCTGCATCTTCTTCATAACCTCCTTTACAATCTCACGACCGGTAGCTGAAACCTTCACGATGTTTCCAAGCTCTGACTTCACCGCAGGACGGATGATGAATCCGAATGTGGTAGGAGTACTGCGTACCTGATCTGGGGTCAAAGGACCTCCCTGTCCACAGCTGGCACCGCCCAATCCTGTAACCTTTGCATCGAGGTGCAAATGAGTACCGCTGCTCTTTGGCAACTGATATGGATGTGCTGCCAAAGTCAACTCCTGCTGACTCCAAGGCAATGCTGAGGCAGACATTGTACTATCAGAGATGAATACTACACCCTGCTGGTTGTCGTTAGTAACGGCACACCAACGTACCTCCTCGCGGTTGCCCTGTGCCTGTGGCTTAGGAAGCATGATGCCCTGCTCTGCTACCGGACTGTGGTACCAACCGATAAACTGGCTGGTCTTGCGGTCGTTGTAGTTATTGACAGGTCCGCGTCCGTAATAATCATACTGGTTCAACTCGCTTGGCAATACCATAGAGTAGCCGATACGAGGCAAGATGACCTTAGAACGGTTAGCACCGATGGCACTCTGCATCTCGATAGAACCATCCTTATAGATCGTGTAGATCTGGCGTGAAGTGAACTTCAGGTCAGCATCAGTCAAGGCATGCTTATTCTTCTCGAAGTTATAGCAAGACTCTGGGTCACGGTCGCGGTTGCTGTAATTCACATCGCATCCCTCCTTACCCTGACTCTCTACAGTGAAGTCGAGCTGGTAAGTACCATCCTTCTTGGCTGTATAGTTCCAATTCTTCACTACATGCTGCAGGTCGTACAGACCATTCTTGAACCATGCATTGTGGTATCCGATACCGGCATCGTTGTCTGTAGGAGCGCGATATGCATCGAGCTTAGGACCATTGCCATCCTTGATGATATCCTGGCTACCATACTTCAAGCTATAGATAGCACCGGTATTCAAATCGAATGCCACCTGGAAGTTAGCACCATTGATGTTGGCACGCTTAGCCGCCTTATCTACCAGGAGTTTCATCGCCTTACCGTTCTTGGCAACAGTAGCGATAGAAGGAGCTGCAACATCAGCGCCCTTTACTCTCAACTGCTCTTCCATCTGAGGATAACCCTTGGCAGCCCATGGCATATCCTTACCCAGAAGGAACTGAACTGTTACGAAGTACTCGCTCTTCGGATCGAGGCTTGCATAATCGTATGGCAAGGTATAGAAGCCCTTCTCACGAGGACCCACGATATTCTTGGCACCCTGCAATGGCTGATTCTTTGAAATGCAGACACCATCCTTATAGAGAGACCATACAATCTGGTAATTCTTGAGAGGCTCGAAGTAGTTTTTGTTGAAGATTTCAATCTGTCCCTTCTTCATATCTACAGCCTTCACGCCTACATTCTGATAAACCTTCTTTACCTCATAGTACTGGGCCTTAGGTGAGAAGTCTGGGCGAACGATACCATTCATACAGAACATACCGTCGTTTGGCTTGTTGTCCTTACCGAAGTCACCACCGTATGCCCAGTAGGTCTTGCCGGTTACAGGATCCTGCTTGTTAATGGCCTGATCAACCCAGTCCCAGATAGCTCCACCCATGAAGAAGTTGGTGCTCTCGATGGCATCCCAGTAATCTATCAGGTTACCGCAGGCATTACCCATAGAGTGAGCATACTCAGAGATGTGGAACGGATACTTCAGCTTGTACTTGCCCTGTACGGCTCCCTGAACCCAGGCGATGGAAGGATACTGGTTAGAACCCATATCCACGATATCATTGTTGCGCTCATACTGAACTGGGCGACTGGTATCGTAAGCCTTGATGGCATTGTAGCAATCTACAAAAGTCTTGCCAGGACCAGCCTCGTTACCCAAACTCCAGATTACTACAGAAGGATGATTCACGGTAGCGTGTACCATCTCCATATTTCTGGCGATATGAGCGTTGCGGAACTCAGGTACATGAGAAAGACTCTGCTTGCCATAGTAGTACTCATGGCTCTCGAGGTTAGCTTCATCCTCCAGATAGATACCATACTTATCGCAGAGATAATACCAGTAAGGTGCATCAGGATAGTGACTGTTGCGCACATGGTTGATGTTACCACGCTTCATCAGGAAGATTTCATTCTCCATCTGCTCGCGGGTAGCAGTATGACCTAACAGCGTATTGGTCTCATGACGGTTGACACCCTTCAGCTTGATCGGCTGTCCGTTGAGATAGTAGTATCTTCCAGCCAATCCGAACTCATCCTTTTCAGCAGGAGTCTCCTTGATTTCCACCTTTCTGAAACCAACGATGGTAGAGAAGGTCTGAACAGTTCTGCCCTTGGCATCCTTCAATTCTCCTACCAATGTATAACGGTAAGGGGCTTCTGCACTCCAGAGCTTCACCTTGTTGGCTGCATCGAGCGTAGTTTCCAGAACAACCTCACCCTTGGAATTCAGTTTTCCGACGAGAGGAGTAGAAGCTGTAACGCCTTCCAACAGATCATTGTCGTCGGAATAGAGACGGTTGGCATAGAGTGAATACTGCAAGGTATAACCCTTAATCGCCTTCTTGGAAAGGTTCTGCAACTGGGCAGTGATATGCAAGGTGGCATGGCTGTAAGTTTCATCCAAGTCAGGAATAGCCTTGACGTCTCTTACCTGAACCTGCGGTTTGGCAACCAAAGCCACGGTGCGGAAGATACCAGGCAAGCGGAACATATCCTGACTCTCAAGGAAAGAACCGTCTGAATGGCGATAAACCTCTACTGCTACCGTATTCTCCTCACCCTCCTTATTAAGATAAGGTGTAATGTCGAATTCAGCCAGGTTACGTGAGTTCTTGGAGAATCCCACATACTTACCATTTATATATAGGTAGAAGAATGAATCTACACCATCGAAGTTGAGATAAATCTGCTGTCCCTTCCAGTCTGCAGGTACGGAGAAAGTTCTGCGATAAGAACCCACCTCATTGCGGTTGCGATAGGTCATCCAGTCGGTAGGAGGTGTACGCATCACTCCACCCTTCCAGTCATTCATCGGCTGCCAGGAGTGCTGGAAGATGACACGCTGGTTAGAATAAAGCGGATCACCATACTTGTTGTTTCCATCCTTCTGCAGACCTGCCAAATTCCAGTTCATCGGCACCTTGATGTCGTCCCACTGAGAGACATCATAGTCTGTACGGTAGAAATCCTTAGGTCGCTCATCTGGATTTGGAGCCCAATGGAACTTCCATAATCCATCGAGAGATTTCCAGTAAGAACTGTTCTCTGGTAAAACCTTTCTCGCCTCTTCGATATTGCGGAACGAGAAGAACCAAGCATGCGGCTGCTGCTTGTTGACTGCTACGGAATCAGGACTTTGCCACTCCCATCCCGTAGGCGCAGCCTGCTGATTGTAGAAGTAGCCTCCTAAAGTACCATCTGCCCATGCTGATGAGCAAATGAGTCCGGTTAAAAGTAATAAATAAGTTTTCTTCATAAGTTGATGTTTTTATTTCTTATTATTTTCTTTGCAAAATTACGCTTTTATTTTGAAAGTGCAAAATAGTAGAGGGGAAAAATCAAGAAAACGCCCTTTTTTTTGAGACAAGCCTTTAATCTTTGCCCTATCCGATGATTTTTAACACGAAAAACTTGCCTGTGTCACAGAAAACCTGTATCTTTGTACCACACAAATAACGTATGGTAATATTGTATGGCAATATAGATATACTAAATATATTATTAATTAATAAATTCAATCTTAAACAAAGACATTTATGGTAAACAGATTCATTCTTAATGAAGTTTCTTATTTCGGCCCAGGTGCCCGCAAGGAGCTTCCTACAGTAATCGCTAGTCGTGGTTGGAAAAAGGCTTTGGTTGTAACAGACAAGGGCTTGATGAAATTTGGCGTTGCCAAGATGGTACTCGATGTATTGGACGAGGCAAACATCGCTTACGAGGTATTCGATGACGTAAAGCCAAACCCAACAGTTTCTAATGTTACTGCAGGTATTGAGGCTTGCAAGAAAGCTGAAGCTGACTTTATCATCGCTATCGGTGGTGGTAGTTCTATGGATACAGCAAAGGGTATCGGCGTAGTTGTTACCAACCCTGAGTTTGCCGACATCGTTTCTCTGGAGGGTGTTGCTCCTACCAAGAACAAGTGCTTGCCTATCGTAGCTCTTCCAACTACGGCTGGTACCGCAGCTGAGACAACCATCAACTATGTGATTATCGACGAGCAGCGCCAGCAGAAGATGGTATGCGTGGATCCTAACGATATTCCTGCCGTTGCTATCGTAGATGCTGAGCTGATGTACTCTTTGCCAAAGGGTCTCACCGCAGCTACCGGTATGGATGCGATGACTCATGCTATCGAGGGCTTGATTACCAAGGCAGCTTGGGAGATGAGTGATATGTTCGAACTCAAGGCTATTGAAATGATTCATAAGTACCTGCCTGTTGCAGTGAATGATCCTACCAATCCTGAAGGTCGCAACGGTATGGCTGTAGCTCAGTATATTGCCGGTATGGCATTCTCTAATGTAGGTTTGGGCGTTGACCATGGTATGGCTCACCCTATGAGTGCCCTTCATGATGTTCCTCACGGAGTAGCTTGTGCCATCCTGCTTCCTACCGTGATGCGTTTCAATATGGAGGTAAGTGTTCCTAAGTATGTACAGATTGCCAAGGTTGTTGGTGTTTACAAGGATGGTATGACCGACCAGGAGGCAGCAGAGGCAGCATGCAATGCTATCGAGGAGTTGTCTAAGCTGGTAGGTATCCCACAGCATCTCAGCGAATTGGGTATCACAGAGGCAGACATCCCTGCCCTTGCCGAGCAGGCATTCACCGATGTATGTACTCCAGGTAACCCTCGCGAGGTTTCTAAGGAAGATATCATCGCCTTGTATCACAAGATCTTGTAAGATAGGCTAAAGATACAATGATAATGTAATCACCCTGAAAGGAACAAGCATAAATAGATGCTTCACCTTTCAGGGCGATTTTTTATTCATTTACCCCCTCGTCTAATGATCTATGAGTTAATAATTAAATAGCATAAATTATACTGTTCATCAGAAAAATACACTTTTATTTGGAAAACGCAGAGGAAAAAGGAAGAAAAATGAGATTATTTTTTTGTCAATCCAAGATTTTGTAGTACCTTTGTACCCAAGTATGGCGAGGCGAATGCCAAACCTGCTCTATTTTCGTGGGTTAACGATTAGATTCGTATCGATTCGACTGGAAGTTCTAAACAGAATAGCTCCTACCAAAGCAAAATTCTAAGAGAGAACAGAAGGTGAGAATGGATGCGCCTAGATATGGCGTATCCTCTCCTTTTGTATTTCTCTCTTTGGGCCATCTGTGGTAGGAGCAGCCTTGTTTAGGAATACGATAAGGTAGAGGGTACGCTCTTTTTGTTTCTTGTACCCTCGGAATACATTTTTTGTTAGTTTATAGATTTCAGTAATAAGATTTAAAGCTCCTACCAACATGCAAAAGAATCTGTCAATTGAAAATCTTCTAGATGAGTACTTTAAGGCATTAAACGCAACCTATAGTACTCATGATGCCAGCGAGTATAGCTACCGCTCGGCCTTGGAGAATTTATTGAATAGTCTGCTACAGCCAGAATATCAAGCTATCAATGAGCCACGCAATATGACTTGCGGCAAGCCCGACATATCCATCATTCGAAAGCGTGATGCCGTAACTGTAGCCAGTATAGAAACCAAGGACATCAACAAGCCTGACTTAGAGGGAAAAGGAAGAAACCAGGAACAGTTCGACCGCTACAAGAAGGCGATGAACCATGTTGTCTTTACAGATTACCTCCGTTTTCTGTTTTATGAAAGCGGCAACAATACTCCTATTTTGGACATTTGTATAGGCACATGCCAGAACGATAAAATCATACCCGACAGCGAAAAAGGCAAACTGCTATGTTCGTTCCTTCGCAAATACATCGGGAAGAAGATTCAACCTATTCGCTCTGCTACAACTTTGGCTGATCTCATGGCAAAGAAAAGCCAGATGATGTGTGCCATTCTTACAGACTTATTGAAGGAAAACGGCGAAGACAATGCATCGGGACTATTAAAGAAGACTTATACAGATCTCAAGGATTCTCTCATTCAAAATCTCGACGAGGATGGCTTTGCCAAGATATACTCGCAGACAGTAGCTTACGGCTTATTTGCAGCTCGACTAAACGACTCCACCCCAGAGAATTTCTCCAGGGCAGAGGCAGCTGAGCTGATACCTAAAACCAACAAGTTGCTACGAGGAATCTTCAACGACTTGGCTGGTAATACAATCCACGAGCGAATCTCCTGGATTATCGATGACTTGGTTGAGATGTTCGGTGCCACCAATTTGCAAAAAATGTTCGAACGAGATATCAGAAACAACCGAGACCCACTGATACACTTCTACGAAGACTTTCTGAAAGCATTCAACTCTGCAGACAGAAAGAACTTCGGCGTATGGTATACCCCACTCCCCATCGTCAAGTTTATTGTAGATTCCATAGACATTCTTCTCAAGAACAAGTTGAGTATTGAAGAAGGCTTGGCCGACACAACCACAATCATTCACAAGACGCTGGATGGAGAAACGGAACTTAGTCAAGTACAGATACTAGACCCTGCAGTAGGAACCGGTACATTTTTAGCGGAAATCATCAATCATATCGCTGACCAATACAAGGGTCAGGAGACACTTTGGCAGAAATATGTCCACAGCTGTCTTTTGCCTCGTCTGTATGGTTTCGAGATACAGATGGCGTCCTATACTGTAGCACACATCAAGTTTGATATGGTGTTGGCTCATACTGGTTATAAGACTGAGAAAGACGATGCATTCCACATTTGCCTTACCGACTCTCTCAGAAAGCCAAACAAGACAGGAGAAAGCAACACTGGATATTGGATTTCCCTAGAACAAGCTGAAGCCGACCGCATCAAGTCTCAACGTCCTATCATGGTGATGTTGGGCAATCCTCCATACAATGGGGAGAGCCAAAACAAGGCTGTTGAGATAGAAGAACTCATAGAAAAGTACAAGCAGGAGCCAGACCAAATACTCAGCAAAAAAGAAAAGGCAAAGAAGATTGCCGACACAAAATGGCTAAATAATGACTACGTGAAGTTTATCGCTTTGGCGCAGCGTTTCATAGAAGGAAATGGTAAGGGTATTATAGGCTACATAACTCCCAACACACATTTAGACAGTCTCACTTTTAGAGGAATGCGTTATCAACTGCTGAAGACTTTTGATAATATATACCTCAGTTCGGGATAATAAGCTCTGTCTAAAGGCTTTATCATGTATTTATATAAGGGACATAGGGGGTTGGCAACCATCTA
>UQWP01000010.1 GCA_900544825.1 uncultured Prevotella sp.
AACATGAAAATAGGAGATAAACACCTATGATTAGTGTTTACCTCCTACTCGATTAAACAAATACGCAAGTTTTTGAACATATAGAAAACCCCATTTTGAACAAAAATGTAACACAGGAAAACAAGTTAGAAAAAGGTATATGAAAAAAAGCAATACCTTTGCAGCCGTAAACGATTAACAGATTTACAAGAATAAAAGCTTAACTAACAAAGTATTATCTTTAATGAGTAAAATCTATGAGAAAAATGAATGATTACAGAAGGTTCCTGACCTTCGTGTTCTTATTGATGATTTCCGGTTCTGCAGCCTTGGCGCAGGAACTGATGAAAGTCGCTGGTCTCGTAGTTGACCAAAATGCCGACCCTTTGATTGGTGTTACCGTGCGTGTGCAGGGAGACAACAAGGGTGGTACTGTAACCGATATGGATGGTAACTTTACAATCCAGGTGCAAAAGGGTAAGACCCTTGTCTTCTCTTATCTTGGCTATAAGAATAAAGAGGTATCAGCCAACTCTTCCAAGCTCAAGATTACATTGCTGGAAGACAACAAGGTGCTCGACGATGTGGTGGTTGTAGGTTATGGCGTTCAGAAGAAGAGTTCTGTAACAGGTGCCATCTCTCAGGTGAAGAAAGAGGATATGGAGAATCGTACCATCACCAATGCCAAGTCTGCTCTTCAGGGTAAGACCGCAGGTGTGCAGATTGTTTCTTCTTCGGCTCGTCCGGGTGCATCACCAACCGTTCGTATCCGTGGTTTCTCTTCCAATGGTTCTTCCGATCCTCTCTACGTAGTAGATGGTGTGCGCCTAAGCGATATCAGTGGTATCGATCCTAATGACATTGCATCTATGGAAGTGCTGAAGGATGCTGCTTCTGCTGCCATATATGGTGCAGAGGCTGGTAATGGCGTGGTTCTCATTACTACGAAGAAGGGTACTGTGGGTAGTGGAAAGATAACATACGATTTCCAATATGCCATCGAATCGCTTGCTAAAAAGCCTAAGTTGCTCAATGCCGAAGAATATATCCAATATATGAAAGAAGGTAAGACCTTTACCGAGGATTATCTCTTGAAAAATTGGGATGGAACAACCAATACCTCTTGGGTAGATGCCATCTATGGCAAGGGTAAGATGCAGAAGCACAACCTGGGCTTTACGGGTGGTAACCAAAATGGCAACTACTATCTTTCGCTTACTTATCTTGACAATGATGGTATGGTAAAAGGCAGTAATGACCTCTATCGTCGTCTCACCGCTACCATCAATGCTGAATATCAGATCAAGCCATGGCTGAAGGTGGGCACTACCAACCAGATTGAAAAATATAACGCCCGTTCTGTATCAGAGGGTTCTGAGTATGGTTCTATGATGGCAGCTGTGCTTTCTATGGATCCATTGACCCCTGTTGCATACGAGGGTGGAAACTTGCCTGCTCATGTTGCTAATGCCTTGGCAAGCGGAAAGCATCTCCTGACCAATGCGGCTGGTAACTACTATGGCGTGTCTGCATTCTATGCAGGTGAGCAGTTCAACCCATTCGTGATGCGCGACAACAGCATATCCCGCAACAGTGGATTCAATGTGAATGGTTCCATCTATGCAGATTTCAAGCCTATCAAGGATCTTGTGATTACTTCTCGTTTTGGTTACCGTTTGTCGGGTACCCGCAGTTCTTCCACTTCACTTCCTTTCTATGGAAATGCAACGCAAAGCCGTGATTATGTAGATCAGAGTGCATCTTCTTCTACCTCTATCTATTATCAGTGGGAAAACTTTGCCAACTATATGAAGAAACTCGGCGACCATACCGTGAATGCTATGGTTGGTATGTCTTTCCAGGAATCTACCTACGATTACGTGCAGGGTGGTTTGCAGGCTAATGGTGAAGATGCTGTCAAGAAGAACAATCCATTGTTCTATTATCTGAATTTCGCATCCGCTTCTGCTACCAAGTCTGTGGGTGGTGAGAAAACCCGCTCAGCCAAGTATTCTTACTTTGGCCGTTTGAGCTACGATTATAGAAACCGTTATTATCTGCAGGCTTCCCTCCGTGCAGATGCTGCCGACTTGTCTAAGCTTCCAGCTACCAACCGTTGGGGATATTTCCCAGCTGTGTCTGGAGGTTGGACCATTTCAGAGGAAAAGTTCTTCGAGCCTTTGAGAGATGTCGTGACGAGTTTGAAGTTGCGTGCCAGCTGGGGACAGAATGGTAGCTTGGCTGCCTTGAGTGGCTATGCCTACAGCACCGATATGGCGCAGGGTAGCATTTATCCGTTAGTTCCTGGTAATAATTATACAACGTCTGTCAGTCCATCTAGTATGGGTAACGATAAGCTGAAGTGGGAAACATCTGAGCAGACCGACTTGGGTATCGATGCGCTCCTCTTCGCTGGCAGGATGAACTTCAGCATGGACTATTTCGTGAAGAAGACCAAGGACTTGCTCGTAAGCGGCACCACTCCATCTTTGGTTATCGGCGGCACCACATCTCCTATCAATGCTGGTAACGTAAGCAACAAGGGATTCGAGTTTGAACTCGGTTGGAGAGACAACATCGGTGATTTCAACTACAGCGTACGCGGCAACCTCGCTACCTTGAAGAATGAGGTTACTTATCTCGACCCATCCTTGACCCGCTTGCAGGGTACTACCTTTATGAATGTGCCTCTCACATACTTCGAGAAGGGCTATCCTGTGTATTACTTCCGCGGCTATCAGTTTACAGGCATAGACCCAAAGACAGGTGATCCAACTTTTGCCGACCTGAACGATAGTGGTGATCTGACCGATGATGACAAGATGGATTTGGGCAGTGCCATTCCAAACTTCACCTATGGTATCACCCTGACCGCAGCTTACAAAGGCTTCGACTTGGCAGTATTCGGTTCTGGTGCATCAGGCAACAAGATATTCAACTGCATCAACCGTACCGACTTCCCTATGGTCAACAAGATGAAGGAACTCTTCTATGACGACCGCTGGACGGAGAGCAATCCTAATGGTAGCAAGCCACGTGCTGGTGCCAACAATATGGACAAGTATGCTACATCCAGTGCAATGGTATATGATGGATCTTATTTCAAGATTAAGCAGATCCAGTTGGGCTACAGCTTACCGAGAACCCTTCTCAAGAAGATAGCAGTCAATAACTTGCGTCTCTATGTATCTCTCGATGACTTCTTCACCATCACCAAGTACCCAGGCTTCGACCCAGAGGTTTCTACCAATGATGTAGTGGGTATGGGTATCGACAAGGGCGGTTATCCAACCTCAAGAAAGGTAGTAATGGGCTTCAACCTGGAGTTCTAAAGTCTGGAGGGTTCATATAACTAACACTATACATATTCTATATATAATAACATTAGGAAATTATGAAAAAGAATATCATATATAGTCTGCTTCTTGTTGTGGCAGTGCTTTTTGCCGGTTGTGAAGACAGACTCGATATAGCAAAGCATGGCAATATGGGTGGTCAGGATGATTTCTACAAGACCAATGAGCAGACCGAACAGGCGGTGGCTGCCATGTATAGCCGTGTGAAGGGATTGTATTATTCTTGGTTCTTTACCAAGAATATGCTTTCGGATGATGCCTGGTGTGGCGGCGGCAGTCGTGGCGACAACAACTCTTTCGAGCAGTTGAACGAATTTACCTTCGATTCCAGCAACAGCAATATCGAGGGCTTGTTCTCGGGGCTCTATGGTGTCGTCTATCAGTCAAACCTCATCATAGAGAAGGTGGCTAATGATACGGAAGTCAAGAAACGTGCCATAGCCGAGGCTTATTTCTTCCGTGCCTGGGCTAACTTCGAGCTGGTTACCCTTTGGGGTACAGCTCCATTGGTAGATCATCTCTTGGCTACAGGTGAGTACCGTCAGCCAAACAGTACTCCAGAGGCTCTTTGGGCTGCTGTGGAGGCAGACTTGAAAGAGGCTATCGGCATGAATGCCTTGCCTTCCAAGAAGAACAAGGACGATCAGGAGACGGGTATGCGTGTTACCCAGGAAGTGGCAAAGGCTTATCTGGGTAAGGCTTATCTCTTCCAGAAAAAGTATCAGGAGGCTGCATCCGCACTCAATGAGGTGGTGGATTCCAAGAAGTACGACCTCTTCCGTGGCGACTACGACATGCAGTTTCATGCCGTCAACAACAACAACTGTGAGTCTATGCTCGAATTGCAGTGGCGTAACGACCAGGAGCAGGCTTGGAGTCAGTTTGACATGACCTTCCTGATGCAAGGATGGCGTACCGGCAATATGACGCTCGAAGGCAAGGCTGCCGACGAAGTGGCTCAGGGAACCTACGGCTTCTTGAATCCTCGCAAGTCTCTCTATGAGGCATTTGTAAAAGCAGAGGGCGAGAATGGATATCGTTTGCAGAAGACCCTGCTCAACAGTGATCAGATGACAGCATACGGTGTGAAGTTGAATCCTGGTCAGAATATCTATGGATGTGAAGGATACCTCTTCTTCAAGAACCGCATATTGAAGAGTGACAACATCATGGATGCCTCTTACTTCCAGGGATTACAATATACCGACCGAAAGATTATGCGTTATGCCGAAGTTCTCCTCCTGGCTGCCGAGGCAAACCTGGAGGCTGGCAACAAAGACGTAGCGCTGAAAGACATCAATGAGATTCGTATCCGCGCCAAGGAAACTCCATTGACTAGCGTTACCTTGGACGACATCAAGACGGAGAAGCGCTTGGAACTCTGCCTGGAAAGTACCCGATTCCAGGACTTGGTACGTTGGGGTGATGCCAAGAATGCCTTGGCTTCACAGGGCAAGGAAATCCCTAACTACTCTTCCAAGGGCGTAAGTTGGGATTTCACCAATTCTACTTTCGGATTCCAAGACAAGCACATGTTGCTTCCTATTCCTTTGAAGGAAAGAGAATTGAATCCTAATATCCAGCAGAATACGGGATGGTAATCTTCTAATTAACTGATATTTAAATGATATTGATATGAAAAAATATATAGGTTCAATATTAAGTCTGTTTATTGCAGGGCTGTGTTTCACAGCCTGCGATAACGATGCTCTTGATGGTATGCAGGGGGTATATGCAGATATGCAGATTTATACATCGCAAGAGGCTACCGTGCAGCCTACCACTAAGTTAAAGAAAGGCGTGAAGGCGCTCAATGTAGATATAAGAGATGTAAAGGGAACTGCCATTCAGATTAGTTTTGGTAGTACCGAATGGATTCTTCCCGCTGCCTCTTATACCGTAGCTGAGACCGTGGCTAACAAAACCTGTGTGGTCAAGGTGAATGGTGAGGCAATGAAGAGTGGCGATATCGACGTATCTCTTATCGGGGGCAAGTATTACCTGAACGGTTTGTTTGCCAATGCCGCTGGTCAGCGAGTGAAGTTGAATTATGTAGGGGAGCTTGCCTTCGTTGTGGGACAGGACGACCCAGAAGCATCGGGCTATACTCTTACTATCGCTCCAACTCAGATTGTCGATTGGTCAACAGGTGCTCCTGTCATCGTGAATCCTGATGCTACCAAGTATATCATCTCTATCAACAATCCGGCAGGTCAGCCTGCTGCTTATCTGGAAGCCGTGAATGCCAATCAGCTCGGTAATACAGACTTGGCTGGTGAATATACCATTCAAGGTAATGCTTCAGAGCCTTGGTTGATGGGCAATGGTTATGCTTTCCCTCAATATGGTGTTGTGGGTGGTAGTTACTTCGTGGATGAGGCTGGTGTCGCACAATACATCACGGCAGGTAAGATTATCATCTCTACCGCTAAGGATGCAGAGGGACAGGACTTATTCTCATTCGAGGGCGCTGACCTTGACACCCAGAGTGGTGTGGATGGATCGGCTGGCAAGGGATCGTTTAAGATTAAGTTTGCTGCCATCGCCAAGTAACAAGTAATAAATATAAAAAATAAAACGTTATATTCAATGAAAAGATTTTCGTTATTAGCAATTACATTGTGTGCTGTTTGTGGCTCTGCCTTCGGACAGCAAGCCTTGTTCGGAGGACAGATGCCTCTCTCTCCTGAGATTCATGCAGACAAGACCGTTACATTCCGCTGCATGGCACCAGGGGCTCAAAAAGTACAGATAACAGGTGACTTCTTGCCAACCAAGAAAATTGATACCCCGATGGGTAAGTATGATATGCCTGGAGTAGCCGATTTGAAGAAGGATGAGAAGGGGGTGTGGTCTTTTACAACCACTGCTCCTTTGGCTCCAGAGCTTTATAGCTATACCATGATGGTGGATGGCGCCAGTGTTACCGACCATCTCAACGTCTATACCGTGCGTGACATCGCCAACGTTTCCAACTATTTCTTGGTAGGCGGTGGAAAGGCTGATCTCTACAAGGTCAACAAGGTAGCGCATGGAACCGTATCAAAGGTCTGGTATGATGATGCCAAAGCTGGCCTTACTCGCCGTATGACAGTATATACTCCTGCAGGTTACGAGACCAGCAAGCAGAAATATCCTGTGCTTTATCTCTTGCATGGTATCGGTGGCGACGAGGAAGCGTGGATGGATTTGGGACGTGCTTCGCAAATTCTCGATAACCTCATTGCGCAAGGCAAGGCGAAGCCAATGATCGTCGTCATGACCAATGGCAATATCTCTCAGGAGGCAGCTCCTGGACAGACATCGGATAATCTGATAGTCCCTGCATTGGGATTGCCTAAGACCATGGAGGGTTCTTTCGAGGTATCTTTCCCTGAGGTAGTGAAGTTTGTGGATGCCCGTTATCGCACTTTGGCAA
The DNA here is from genome assembly GCA_900544825.1 of uncultured Prevotella sp. Taxonomy (GTDB): domain Bacteria; phylum Bacteroidota; class Bacteroidia; order Bacteroidales; family Bacteroidaceae; genus Prevotella. The sequence goes on from UQWP01000010.1 coordinate 6,754, forward strand.
ATAGTCAGAACCGTGCCATAGCAGGTTTGTCTATGGGTGGCTTCCATTCCCTTTACATTTCCATCAACAATCCTAAGACCTTTGGCTATGTAGGCTTGTTCTCTGCTGCCATAGGCAAGGAACAGAAGACCGGTGGAAGCAATGAGTACATCTACGACAATTTCGACAAGAAGTTGGCAGACTTGTTTGCCGCCAAGCCAAAACTTTTCTGGGTTGGCATTGGAAAATCAGATTTCCTCTACAAGGACAATACTGCACTCCGCGAGAAACTGACGAAGAATCATTATCCTTTCACCTATATGGAGACAGAGGGTGGACACATTTGGCGCAACTGGCGCATCTATCTAAGCGAGTACGCCCAGAAAATATTCAAGTAACATTTAAACTTCATAACAATGAAAAAGTTCACATTTTTAGCTGTTGCGCTACTCTTAAACTTGAGCAGCTTTGCCCAACAGGCTTTGTTTGACAATGCTCCTGTTATCTCACCCGAGGTGAATGCCAACCATACCGTAACATTCCGCTTGAAGGCTCCTAATGCCCAAAAGGTGCAGGTTACTGGTGATTTCCTGGCACCGAAAACCATTGATACACCAATGGGAAAGTATGATGCTCCTGGAGTAGCTGATATGACAAAAGATGAAAAGGGTGTTTGGACTTTTACCAGCCAAATGCTTTCTCCTGAGTTGTATTCTTACAATTTACTTTTGGATGGAGTGAAGATCGTTGACCCGGGAAGCGTGTATATCACTCGTGATATTACCTCAGAAACCAATATATTCATACTTTCAGACAAGAAAGGTGATTGTGGTGACCTCTATACCGTTAACGAAGTGCCTCACGGAAATGTATCTAAGGTATGGTATGATAGTCCAACGCTCAAGATGCAGCGCCGTATGACGGTCTATACTCCAGCAGGTTATGACAAAGGCAAGGATTATCCTGTACTCTATCTGCTCCATGGCGCAGGTGGCGATGAGGATGCCTGGACTACTTTAGGTCGTGCACAGCATATTCTTGATAATTTGATTGCCACAGGTAAGGCTAAGCCTATGGTCGTAGTGATGACCAATGGCAATCCTAATTGCCAGGCAGCTCCAGGTGAGTGGTCAGCAGGTCAATACATTCCTTCTTTCTATGGCTATCAAGGTGCCAAGCCAGCTGCCACCATGGATGAGAGTTTCCCTGATGTGATGAATTATGTGGAGAGCCACTACAAGGTTGCTAAAGACAAGGCTCATCGTGCCATCTGTGGACTCTCTATGGGCGGTGGTCATTCTTTCGATATCTCTCGTCGTTTCCCTACCAAGTTTGATTACATCGGACTCTTCTCTGCAGGTTTGCATGTGGGTACTACTGGCGATTTCCGTAGTGACTTCTACAAGCAGTTGCAGGGTAATGAGGAGGCTAAGAAACAGTTGGCTACTCTGTTTAAGAACAAGCCAAAGTTGTATTGGATTGGTATGGGCAAGACTGATTTCCTCTACAAGAGCAGTGCAGACTTGCGTCGCTACTTCGATGAGAAGGGGTATAAATATACCTATTTGGAGACGGAGGGTGGACACATCTGGCGTAATTGGCGTGTGTATCTTACAGAGTTCGCACAGAAGATTTTCAAATGATAGAATAAGTTTTTCAAGTAATAGTTTTTACAAACATTAAAAAATAAGGTATAGACAATGATAAAGCAAATTTTAGTTTCTTCATGTGTGCTTTTTTCTGCGACTTTCGTAGTGCAAGCACAGAACCCAAAGTTGGGTGTGTCTCCTATCCAGGATGTCATCAATGCGATGACCCTCGATGAGAAGATTCAGTTGGTGGTAGGTTCTACGGGTAAGTATGAGAGCCAGATGGAGGCTACCATTGGTAACCAAGGTCAGTTGGTACAGGGTGCCGCTGGTCAGGTGAATGGTATTGAGCGTCTGGGCATTCCTGCTACGGTTGTAGCCGATGGTCCTGCAGGTCTTCGCATCGACCCTAAGCGCAAGGATACTGACAAGACGTTCTACTGTACCCACTTCCCTGTGGCTACAGTGATGAGCTCTACCTGGAACAAAGACTTGGTGTATTCCGTAGGTACCTCTATGGGCGACGAGGTGAAGCATTATGGCGTAGATGTCTTGTTGGCACCTGCTACCAATATTATGCGTAATCCTCTTTGTGGCCGTAACTTTGAGTATTATTCAGAAGATCCATTGTTGGCTGGTACCATTTGTGCAGCTATGGTGAATGGTATCGAGAGCAACGATGTAGGTACTTCGTTGAAGCACTTCGCACAGAACAACCAGGAGACCAATCGTACTCGTAACAATGTTATCGGTAATCCACGTACTTTCCGTGAGATTTACCTGAAACCTTTCGAAATCGTTGTCAAGGAGGCTCAGCCTTGGACGGTGATGACTTCTTACAATCTCATCAATGGTACAATGTCTAGCGAGCGTTGTGACTTGATAACAGAGATTCTTCGCCATGAGTGGGGATTCAAGGGTATGGTGATGACCGACTGGTTTGGTGGTCTTAGCGCAGCTGCCCAGATGGAAGCGGGTAACGACCTGTTGATGCCAGGTAAGGCAGACCAGGTGAAGGAGATTCGCAAGGCTGTGCTCAATGGTCGCCTGTCGATGGAAATCCTCGACCGCAATGTACGCCATATCTTGGAGTATATCATGCAGACTCCTCGTTTCAAGCAGTATGTTGCTGACAACAACCCTGATTTGAAGGGACATGCTTTGGTGGCTCGCAATGCCGCTACCGAGGGAATGGTGTTGTTGAAGAACAACAAGAATGTATTGCCACTCGTTCAGAAGATTAAGAACATAGCCCTCTTCGGCAATACTTCTTATGATTTCATCGCTGGTGGTACCGGTTCTGGCAATGTAAACCATGCTTATGTGGTAAGTTTGTTGGATGGTTTGAAGAATGCTGGCTATCAGGTGGATGGCGACATCCAGAAGGCATACATAGAGTATGCTCCAAAGGCAAAGGCAAACTTGCCAAAGCCAAAGAATCCTTTGGAGGCTTTCTTGCCGGGTCACTTCATCCCTGAGATGAGCCTTGCTGAATTGAATATGTCTGCTGCCGTCAAGAACAACGATATGGCAATCATCACTATTGGTAAGTCGTCTGGTGAGTTCTTGGATCGCAAGATTTCTGATAGCTTCAATCTCACCAAGGAGGAGAAGGATATGATTTCTGGCGTTTGCAACGCTTTCCATAAGGCTGGTAAGAAGGTGGTTGTCATCCTGAATGTTTGTGGCGTTGTTGAGACCAAGAGTTGGATTGGTGGTCCTGATGCTGTATTGTTGTCTTGGTTGCCTGGTCAGGAGGGCGGTAACTGTGTTGCCGACATCTTGTCGGGTAAGGAGAATCCTTCTGGTCGTCTTCCTATGACATGGCCTGTAAGTTATAACGATGTTCCTTCTAAGGCTGATTTCCCTAACCCTGAGACTGTCAAGGTTGACGATGTGCTTGGTATGTTTATGGGCAAGGGCATCGGTAGCAAGGGTGACGTGAAGAATGTGGATTACACCGAGTATAATGATGGTGTTTATGTAGGTTATCGTTATTACCAGACTAAGAATGTGCCTGTATCTTATCCTTTTGGTTATGGTATGAGCTATACTACCTTTAAGTATGGCAAACCTGTGGTAACGAAGGATGCACAGGGCAATATCAAGGTCCAGGTGACTGTGAAGAATGCTGGTAAGGTAGCTGGTAAGGAAGTGGTTCAGGTATATGTGGCTGCTCCTGGCAAGGATATGGATAAACCAGCAAGAGAACTTCGTGGTTACGCCAAGACTAAGAATTTGCAGCCTGGTGAGTCGGAGTCAGTTACTATCGACATCCCATACAAGAACTTGGCTTCTTTCAATGAGGTTGATAGTCAGTGGCAGGTTGAGGCTGGTGATTACAAGGTGATGGTGGCAAAGAATGCTGCCGACCTCAAGCCTCTCACTACCGTGATTACTGAGGAAGCTGGTGTAACCGAAAAGGTTCGCCCTTGCTTGCTCAAGGAAGTAAAGTAGTTCTATCAAAGATAAAGCTCAATCATAAAAGAGCTTGATGATAAAAGAGCTTGATGATAATAAGAGTTTAATGAGATAAAAAAAAGAGGGTGCGCCGTTTGTTGATAGTGCACCCTCTTTTTATATCTTATGGATTTTTTGTAAGTTTCTTATCTTATGGATTTTTGTAAGTTTCTTCACTTATATGATCCAGAGATGGAAGCCCTTCTGCTCCAGGGCACTCTTGATCTCCTTGACGTGGGCGGAGTCGCGGGTCTCCATTGTGAGTCGGAGTACGCAGGCATTCACCTTGTTGCGGTTGGCAGAACGGTCGTGATGAACTCCCGTGATGTTGCCGCCCAGGTTTGCGATGACGGAGGCTACCTCTACCAGCTCGCCCGGCTTGTCGTCCAGCTCCATTTCGATGGTGCAGAGACGTCCGCTCTTCACCAATCCGCGGTTGATGACACGATTGAGGATGGTTACGTCGATGTTACCGCCGCTTACCACGCAGATGGTCTTCTTGCCCTTCACCGGTACCTTGTTGTACATCACGGCAGCCACGCTGGCTGCTCCGGCTCCTTCAGCTACCATCTTCTCGCTCTCGAGGAGCTGCAGGATGGCTGCGCAGATCTCGTCCTCGCTTACGGTGACGATTTCATCCACATAGTTGGAGCAGGTTTCGAAGGTAATCTTTCCCGGTTCCTTCACGGCGATGCCGTCGGCTACGGTTGCCACAGATGGCAGCTTCTCCTGCTTGTGGTCGTGGAGACTCTGAACCATGCTGGCTGCTCCCTCTGCCTGGACTCCATAGACCTTGACGTTAGGGTTGAGCGACTTGATGGCGAAAGCGACTCCCGAAATCAGTCCGCCGCCACCTACCGGTACTACCACAGCTTCTACATCAGGCAGCTGGTCGAGGATTTCCAGTCCGATGGTTCCCTGTCCGGCAATCACCTTCTCGTCATCGAATGGATGCACGAAGGTATAGCCGCACTCATCCTTCAGCTGCAGCGCCTTCTGGTAGGCATCATCATAGACGCCCGGAACCAGGCAGACCTCTGCGCCCAGACGCTTGGTGGCCTCTACCTTGGAAATAGGGGCGCCCTCGGGCAGACAGATGAGGCTCTTCACTCCCATAGCGGTAGCGCCGAGAGCCACACCCTGTGCGTGGTTGCCTGCCGAACAGGCAATCACACCCTTCTCCTTCTCTTCCTGAGAGAGTTGGGAAATCTTATAGTATGCACCTCGAATCTTGAACGACCCCGTCTTCTGGAGGCATTCCGGTTTCAGATAAACATCACTATCTGGGTTGATTCTTGGTGTATGAACCAGCTCAGTTTTTCTAATCACGTGGCTCAGCACGAAGCGGGCCTTGTAGAAATCGTCAAGTTGTAACATAATCGTTGATATGCTTTAATTTGTAATCTGTCAGGATGATAGTTCCTGAGTGATTTTGCCTGCAAAGGTACTTTAAAAGGAAGAAAACACAAAATATTTCAATTTAATTTTTGTTATTCCCGTCAAGTTTCCTTAGCGGTTAGAGTAAGTATGTGGGGCGAAGCCTGCTACATACCGAAGTGCTCCAGCGCCGCAGCTACGCCATCTTCCTCATTCGAGAGGGTGATGTAGTCGGCATCGGCTCTTACTTCCGGGGCGGCATTCGCCATGGCTACTCCCATGCCGGCAAGCTTGAGCATGCTCAGGTCGTTGTAGCCGTCGCCGAAGGCAATCATATCGGCAGGAGTGAGATTGATCTTCGCCAGGAGTCTTCTCAGCGACTGCGCCTTGTCGATTCCCTTAGGCACCAGCTCGAGGAAGAATGGGGCTGAGCGGAAGACGTCCATCTTGTCGCCCACCACATCCAGCAGTTCCTGTTCAGCCTTGAGCATATCCGACGGGTCGCCCGTCATGAGGAGCTTGGTAGGATGAGGCTCCAGAGCTTCGAGCAGATTCTCTACCTTGCGGATGTTCATCTTGTTGATGCGCGATTCTTCCTTCACATACTGATCGTCTGGCATTTCGGTGATGATTTCATTGCCGGCGTATCCCAGCAGGGCATGGTTCTTCTCTCGCGCGTACTTATATAATACAGGGATTACCTCATCTGGCAGAAACTGGGTAAAGAGTTTCTCGCCGGTCTGGGCATTCACGATGTTGCCACCATTATAGGAAAGGATGTAGCCCCCTCGCTTCTGCAGTTCCAGGCATTCTGCCACCGGCTCGATGCCGTAGGTAGGGCGACCGGAAGCCAGGATGATGACGGCTCCCTGGCTGGCAGCCTGGAGCAGCGCTTCGCGGGTTTTCGGGGTAACCACCTTCTCATGGTTGGTCAGGGTGCCATCCAAGTCTAAGGCGATGGCACGGTAAGGAATCTGTTTTGCTTTTTCCATTGTTCTATGTGATTCTTTGTTTTTTATGCGTGCAAAGATACAACAATATTCTGAAAAATGGGACGTAAAGTGTATTTTTGCTAATTTTGTTCCCAAAAAGGTGGTCATTTGAACGAAATGACTCTGTTTTTATCAGTGCTAAATGGTTTTTGAACGATTAGTGCCTATCTTTTGTTGTTTGATATACACTATATTCGAAAATTATTGTTATCTTTGCACCGCAAATCATATAACAATAATAAATTTTAAACCTATCAATATGAAGAGATTAATTTCAGCAGTATTGCTTTCTGCTGCCGTGGCAATGCCAACAATGGCGCAGAAGCAGAAGACATTGGGCAATGGCTATCCATTCACTCAAGTACCATTCACCAGTGTGAAGATTTCACAGAATACCTTCTGGGGTGCCCGCCTGAAGGCTGCCCGAGAAGTAACCGTGCCATTGGCTTTCAGCAAGTGCGAAAGCGAGCACCGTTACAAGAACTTCGAGATGGCTGCCTATACCCTGCAGCATCCTAACCACGAGGGCTTGAACACCAAGGAGTGGGATGTAAGCAAGTTCATGGGCTTCTCTTTCGATGATACCGATGTGTATAAGACCATCGAAGGTGCCAGCTATATCCTCCAGACTTATCCAGACAAGAAGTTGAAGGCTTATATCGACAGCGTGCTCGATGTGGTAGGTGCGGCACAGGAGCCGGATGGCTATCTCTATACCGCCCGTACCATCAATCCGAAGCATCCACACGGATGGTCGGGAAATAAGCGTTGGGTGAAGGATGAGGATTTGAGCCACGAGCTCTACAACCTCGGTCACATGGTTGATGCAGCCTGCGCTCATTATCAGGCTACCGGAAGCACCAAGTTCCTGAACATCGCCAAGCGTTATGCCGATTGTGTGGTCAAGGAAGTGGGTCCTAAGCCAGGACAGGCTACCATCGTTCCGGGTCATCAGATAGCTGAGATGGCTTTGGCTCGTCTCTATACCCTGACCGGCGAGAAGAAGTATCTGGATGAGGCTAAGTATCTGCTCGATTATCGTGGCAAGACTCATATCCGCAACCCATATTCTCAGAGTCAGGCTCCTATCCTGGAGCAGAAGGAGGCGGTGGGTCATGCGGTGCGTGCCGGCTATATGTATGCAGGTATTGCTGATGTGGCTGCCCTGACCAAGGATTCTGCCTATATGAAGGTTATCGACCGTATCTTCGAAAACATCGTAGGCAAGAAATACTATCTTACAGGTGGTGTAGGTGCCCGCCATGCTGGTGAGGCATTCGGTGCCGATTATGAGTTGCCAAACATGACTGCCTACAACGAGACCTGTGCAGCCATTTCTATGGTTTACCTCTTCGAACGTATGTTCCTGCTTCACGGAGAGAGCAAGTATATCGACTGCCTGGAGCGTACCTTATATAATGGTGTCATCTCTGGTATGAGCATGGATGGCGGTAGATTCTTCTATCCTAATCCATTGTCAAGCGATGGCAAGTATAAGTTTAATGCCGATGGCAACACCACCCGCCAGCCTTGGTTCGGATGTGCCTGCTGCCCAAGTAACCTGAGCCGTTTCATCCCTTCCGTACCGGGTTATCTCTATGGTGTGAAGGATAACAATATCTATGTGAATCTCTTTGCTGGTAATACATCTACCATCAAGGTGAATGGCAAGGATGTGGTTCTGGAGGAGACTACCGAGTATCCTTGGAACGGCGACATCAAGATTGCAGTGAAGAAGAGCGGTGTAAAGAATGCCAACCTCCTGGTCCGTATTCCGGGATGGGTTCGCAACCAGGTAGTGCCTAGCGATCTTTACAAGTATAGCGATGCTGAGAAGCCAGCTTATAGAGTAACCGTAAACGGCAAGGCTGTGGAGGCTGATCTCAATGTCAACAAGGGTTATCTGCCTGTCAAGAACATCAAGAAGGGCGATGTCATCCGCATTCACTTCGATATGCCGGTACGCACAGTAGTTGCCAATGCTAAGGTGACAGATGATAAGGGCAAGGTTGCCGTAGAGCGTGGACCTTTGGTATATTGTGCTGAGGCTGTGGATAATCAGAACGAGCCAGTGCTCCGTGCCATCATGGCCAAGAAGCCAGCCTTCTCTGTGGTAGAGAACTATAGCATCGAGAACACAGAAACGAAGGGCGCTCCTGCTTTCTCTGTCAAGGCTATCCAGACCTCTTCTCAGGTGCTCGACCAGGCTGCTGACGGCACCGTTTCTGTCAAGAACCAGAAGCTCACTCTGATTCCTTATTATGCCTGGAATCATCGTGGTGCCAACCAGATGAATGTCTGGTTCTATCAGGGTTTGTCGTTTATGGATAAGTAATAAATAGTTTTTAAAATCAAGAAGAGGGTGCGTCATGGACTTATGACACACCCTCCTCTATTTATTTATAGCAAGGGTGTCATATATATTGGCACCAATAAGGTCTGTCCATCTTTTTTAAAATCTTTCGTATATAATAGGTATCTTTTGTCGATTCTATCAGAGAACTTCAGACAAAACTCATCTAGCGACTTGTGACTGTTATATCCTGACGATTTCACTTCTATCGGATAAATCTTCTTGCCACGAGATAGCAAGAAATCTATCTCGTAGTTCTTGTGGCTTGTTGCATGGGGAAATGTGTAATAGAACAGTTTGTTTCCTGATGCGGTAAGCATTTGGGCAACGAGATTCTCATAGGCATATCCCATATCGCTACTCAGTTTATCGCTCAACAACTTTTCGTAAATGGTGTTCTCTGTGTAGTCTTTATCCCAAAAAGCAAGTGTGACGAATAGACCTGTGTCTCCAACAAACATTTTATAGTAGTCTTCGTCACTGTGTAATGAAAAACCAACATTGGGATCATTTGCGTGGTAGGCGAAATTGACCACCATGCTGTCTTTCATGTCTGCCAAGACTCCCATAAGGTTCTTTCTGCCTGCATCATCCAATACGCTTGCTACCTGGTATCTGGCTGAATTTTTGTTTAATTCGGAAGGGATGTTCTCGAATAACTTGGCAGCTCTTCCTGTTTTGTCAATCTTTCTAAAGTCGTCAAGATAAAGTTCTATGATTTCTCGTTTTACGGCATCTGTTTTGCTCAGATTGTTGGTGTCTAAGTACTCGTTTACGGCTTGTGGCATTCCGCCTACGAGCATATATAGACGAAGGTTGCGCATAGCTTCTCGATGCGCTGCTCCCAATGGAACTTTTGCATCGAAAAACTGCTTGAGTAGGGGAAATGTAGCAGTATCGCCCATTGCCCATCGAAATTCCTCGTAGTCCATCGGATAGAGATCCAAACGTGTCTCTTCGCTTGGAATCAAAATGTTTTCTACATTCTTTTTGATGCTGATAAGAGAGCCTGTCTCTATGTAGTCGTATCTTCCGTCTGCTACTAGGTATTTGATGGCTTGCCGGGCTTGTGGGCACATTTGTACTTCATCGAAAATGATGGCTGATTTGCGTGGCTCCAAGATTACTTGGTAGATTGATTGGAGGCGCAAAAATATGTAGTTCAAGTCCATGAGGTTGTCAAACAGCTGTTTCACTTCCTTAGATGCTTGTACGAAATCTATAAGGATATAGCTTTTGTATTCATTTTCTGCGAAAGCTTTGGCTACTGTTGACTTTCCTACACGGCGTGCTCCTTTGAGCAAGAGGGCTGTACTACCATTTCTCTCTCGCTTCCATTCGAGCATTTTGTCGTATACTTTTCTTTTAAATATTCTTTTTCTCATAACTTACTGATTTTGAGTGCAAAGATACATATAAGTTCCAAATCCCCCAAATGTTTTTTGTTAAAATGTTCCAAATCCCCCAAATGTTTTTTGCTAAAATGTTCCAAATCCCCCAAATGTTTGAGCCATAAATAATGCTTTGTCGTATCATTATGCTAAGTTGCTGAATGCCGGCGAGAAGAATTTCCTCGCCAATTCGCTGAATAAGATGAAAAAGGATACAGACGATGATTATCTGCAGAGCCTTCTGGAACTGACTGCCAATTCTTTGAGGAAGTAGTAAGTTCTGGAGGTATAAACTGAGGAAAATGTGAAACTCTCTCTCGTAAAATACCGCTTTAAAGCGATATTTCCTCTAAAATTATCATTTTCTAGACTTTAGTCTTGCTATAATTTTGTATCTTTGTACGCAAAAAACAAACGATATGACTAAGAAATTGATAATGATAATAGGCTTGGTGCTTTCATCCATGTTGATGAAAGCCCAGGCTTTTTTTGTGCCTTTTCCGAAGGCTGGCGACAAGTATTGGCAGAAACAGGTGCCGGTGGCGATGCGCAACGACTATATCCGGTTGGGCAATCTTTATCAGAAGAAACCTTGGAATGCCATTCCTGCAGAAACTTTTGCCGAGTTCCGAACCAATGGTAACCGCACCCGATACGAGGAGGCTAGCTTTGGTATCAGAAAACAGTTTGTCTGTCTGGTGATGGCGGAAATCATGCAGGGCAGGGGACGGTTCCTGCCTTCCATCCGCAAAGGCCTACATTATTTTATAGAGAAGGAACCTTGGTGGGGAATCCCGGCGCATTATCCGAAAGACCATCCTGAAAAGAATATCCAACCGGTGGATCTCTTCAATGCTGAGACGGCAGGCATGCTTGCCTGGACCCTCTATATGCTGGAAGATGAAATCAACAGAAAGGAAAAGGGACTCTGCGACCAGGTGAGAAGCGAGATAGAACACCGGTTCCTAAAGCCGGTATTGAATCAGCCGCAGGGCTGGAAGAACAATGCCAACAATTGGAATACCTGGATTACCGCCAACTGGTTGCAGACCGTATTGATCTGCGAACCCGATGCCAAGCAGCGCGATGCAGCCTTCAAGGGAGTGCAGCAATGTCTGCGAACCTTTATGAAGGGTTATCCCGATGATGGCGGTTGCGAGGAAGGTGTCAGCTATTGGGACTGTGCCGGAGCCTCGTTCTTCGAATCGCTCTATTTCATGCAGTTTGCTCCCAAGCAGGCTGTTCTGACATTGAATGAAGCTCAGAAGAAGAAGGTGGAGAACATGGGCAGATTCATCACTACGATGTATATTGATGATCTTACCTTCGTGAATTTCTCGGATGCCCAGGCTCAGAATATCCCGAATATCAACATCCTCTTTCCTTATGGAGCCTATCTCCAGAACGAACAGATGATGCAGCTGGCGGCATACGTGGGTAAGAAATATCAATACACCCTCAAGCCTACTACGCTTTTCCTGAAATCGGGCAACTATCCGAAACTGGGCAGAGAGCTGATGCTTCTCTCCATGCTCCCGAAGTATCAGGCAACAGCAGCTGTAGAGCCAAAGACGGAAGATGCCTATCTGGAAAACTCCCAGATTATGGTGGCGAGCAACAAGAACTGGTTTGTGGCTGCAAAAGGCGGAAATAATGCTGAAAGTCATAACCACAACGACATCGGCAACTTCATCGTTTATCAGAACAGCCAGCCGGTGGTCATCGACCTGGGGCGTGATACCTATACCTCGAAATCATTCAGCAACCAGCGTTTTGAACTGATGAACTGCCGTTCGGCTTATCACAATGTGCCGATTATCAATGGATTGGAGCAGAAGGATGGCAAAAAGTATCGTGCCGACAAGGTGAGCCATGTATTCAACGAGGATGTCTCTTCTCTTACCCTGAATCTCGAAAAGGCTTACACCGAGGGGGCACATGTGGATAAATGGCAGCGTACCATCGCCCTGGATAGGGAATACAACTGGGTGGAAGTAACCGAGCAGTATAAGCTCGATTCTCTGCAGATAGAGAAGAACCGACTGAACGGTCAGGTATTTGATAATCAGATTATCCTGATGGCTTTCGGCAAGCCTGTGGTGCAGAAGGCGGGAAGAATCCTGCTTCAGGGCGGCAATGTGCGGTTGGAATATGATGCGCAGTATCTCTCGGCATCGGTAGAAAAGGTGCAGATGACGGATGGCATCATGAAGACGCAGTGGAATGATAACGTTTATCGCATCATCCTGCGATTGAACGATAACTATCCGATGGCGAAAGTAAAATATCGCTTCGTGAAATGATTTTTTATGAGAAAAAGTCTCAAAGTCTCATTTTGTGAGGTGGTTTGTATTGTATATGCTTGATATATAGTAAGATATAGAAATGAGACTTTTCTGATTCTTTTACAAGAAGTATCATTAAAGTATCATTAAAGTCTCATGAAAGCTTCATTAAAGTCTCATAAAATTGATTGTGTCTAGTTTTTCAGTTAATCAAGTAATGAAGTGTCTATTGAAATCGTAAGAGTCTCTCCATTAGTTGGTCTGTATATGCCCGTCTGATGGTCTCTTAGGGACCAAGTGATGGTCATTGACAGACCAAGTGACGGTCGCTTATAGCCCGTGCGATGGGTACTGAGTGCCCAAAGTGTGGTGTGATTTTTGGGCACTTCATAAGTAAGCTGCTAAGGGCTTATATATCAATGTTTAGTGATGTTTTTTATGATGCATAGTGCCGCTTTTATGATACTTCGTGATGCTTTTATGATACATCTATGATACTTCTTGTAAAATTATTAGAAAAGTCTCATTTGTGTTAATGTGTTGACTATTAATTAGATAAATGGCTTTTTACTGCGAAAAATGAGACTTTGATACTTTTTCTCGCTAAAAACTTTTTTTCACTGGAAATAGAAAGGGTCTATATGCCACGATGAACAGGTGGCGTATAGACCCTTGATTATATGGTGATATTCGAAATCTACATCTCCGCTTTCAGCAGCTTTATCTCCTCTGCCGTCAACCCCGTCATATCCATGACCGATGCATCATCCATTCCATTAGCCAGCATCTTCTTAGCAATCTCAAGGCTTCGCTGGTTCATGCCTTCTTCCATGCCTTCTGCTCTGCCTTTCTCCATGCCTTGCTTCATGCCCATTTCCATTCCTTTCTCCATTCCTTTCTGGTATCTGTCATCCAGGAGGGTTCTTTCAACACTTACCGAATCCCAGAACTTATCGTAGGCTCTGAGCTCGGCATCCGAGAAACCGGAAATCTCCAGCTCCTCTACGGCTTTTCCTATCTCTGGATCATTAAGCAGGTCGGAAGGAATTTCCTTCGTATTGGAATTGATTTCCGTGAGGAAACGGAGCCATAATACCATCATGCGTTTGTCGGCGATGGAATGAGGAGTGAACTTCGGGAGTTCAATGAAGGTAAAATGTAAGCCCTCGATGACCTTATTGCTATCCTTATCATGCACGATGCGGTAGTTGTGGATGAAATCCGGAGTGTCATGCACAAAGATATCATTCACAAGATTCAAGGAATACACGGGTTGGAGTTCGCTGTATTTTCCTCCCTTTTTAGCCTGACTCACATAGAGCTTCGATGCATTGAACAGTACTCGCTGCTGGAAAGCGTCAGACCATTCCATCTGCATCTCCACGCAGAACTTTCTGCCTCTGACATCTGTGCAGAGTACATCCACAATGGTGTTCTTGCCCCCTTCGAGCTGGGGCACAAGTTCTGTAGGCAGATACTTGATTTCTTGTATCTGCTCCTCGTCGCTGAGTGGCAGGAGTGCGTTCAGAAGGCTGATCAGTCTTGCGGGATGATTGCCGAATATCTTCTTGAACGTGAGGTCTGCCTTAGGATCTAAGTACTTCATAACCATCTGTTTTATAATTATCTACCGCAAAGTTACAAAAAATATGAGATTACGGCAACTTTTAAATGAAAAATCTGTCGTTCTCTCGAAAAAAAGTGCGATTGCGACAACATCCCTGAATTCTCAACCCTGTTTCCTTGGCGATTGTCTTTTGCGAAGCAGGTAAAATCTTCCTTTATGGAAATTGTTTCTCCTGCATGAGCAACATGTTTTTATCATTAGGGAAAATCTTTTGAACGGCGGTTCAACGTCGCTGAACGGAGATTTTCCTTTATTACAACAACTTTTTCCTCTAGGCTTTAGAAGTTGTCAGATACTAGCATCGGGTTTCTTCCTGAAATGTGCAGGGTTTATGCCTTATTTTTCAAACAGATCGTTTCCTGTTACCTGCCTGTTGATCTTTCTTGCATACATATTATTATATAGACCATGTGGCGTGACAAAGGTTGGAATGAGCGTCTTGGTCGTCTTCGTCACCTTCTTGAACACCTTTAGGCGGTGTGCCAGATGTGCATCGTATGCCTTGCTGATTTCATATTCCCCATTGCAATACTTCATTTCGCAAATAGAAATCGATCTGTCAGAACGGTCTATCAGCAGGTCTATCTGTGTTCCATGCTTCAGGTCTTCATCAGCTTCCTCATCTGCCATAACTTTGGCTGTAGGTCGGTAAGACCATGAACAAGGGGTGTTGATGCTGCCGTCTATGCCCAGCGCCTTGACTATTTCGTTGATGTGGTGAAGGCATACGATTTCAAAGGCATGGCCGCACCATGATTCATACTCTGGTGTGGTCTGTATCTTCACCCAGTAGTTGTCGAGGAAAGAACCCTTGTTATGCATGAATTTGAAGTAAAACAGGCAGAAGGGATCTATCAGCTGATACATCATATCTTTCTTCGACTTGCCGAACGGGATGTAGCTGCGGATGAAATCACATTGCTCCAGTTCCTTGAGTATCAGACTGAATCTTCCGTTGTTAGCCAATCCCGTAGCATCCAGCAGGTCAAGTCGGGTCATGCCTTTGCCTTTGTTCTTCAAGGCTGTGACGATGGTAAGATGGTTGTCGGCTTTCTTGAAGAGCGAATTGAACAGTCGGTCAAACTCTTCGGTGAGTTCTCCGCCACGTGTGAAGCAAAGTTGCTGGATGTTCTGAGCCACACTTTTGTTGTTCTCGAAAAGAGATAGGTAATAAGCCACGCCGCCCATTGCCATATAGCACTCGATGATTTCCGGTCGTTCATAATAGAAACCCTGTGATTTGAAATACTCTTCTACCTCATGCAGCTTGAATGGTGATAGCAGAATATTGTGGGTGATGCGATTGTGGAGCCCTCCTCGTGAATTGATAACTTGGTTGAGCATCCAGGTGGTAGCACTTCCGCAGGCTATCAGTTTGATGTCGTTGCGGTAGGAAGCCCAGTCGTTCCAGAAATGTTCCAGAGCGCTGATGAAGTGGGAAGCATACGTGTCGAACCAGGGAAGTTCATCGAAGAAGATAATCTTTATTCCTTCTGGCATCTTTTCCAATGCTTTCTGAAGAAGTCGGAAGGCTTCCGGCCAATTAGCGGCATCTGTCTCTATGCCTAACTGGTCGTTGAGGGCGAAGCTGAAACTTGCTAGCTGCTCCTTGGTTGAAACATTGTCTTTGCCCGTGATGCGGAATGCAAACCGGTTTTCAAACAGTTCTTTTACCAGAAAAGTCTTGCCTACACGTCGCCTGCCATAGATGGCTATAAATTCAGATTTACGGCTTGAAATATAGTTTTCAAGCTTTTCTATCTCTTGTTCTCTGCCTATAATATTCTCCTTCATATCTATCTCATATTAGTGAAACCTGTCGCAAAGTTACAAAAAAAATGAGATTACGACAACTTTTAAGCGAAAAATCTGTCGCAATCTCGCTTTTTTATTGAGATTACGACAGATTTCTATGGATTTCGCACAGAATTGTTACTGGAAATCATATTTATTAGTCGTGGAAATGTGCGAAAAAACGATAGATTTCCACGACTAATAATACTAATTGGCATTTTCTACAACATCCGCCGTGAGCGTCGTTGCGAGTTGATTTATACAAATTAGATGCGGAATAGGTCATTCATGGTGATGACTTTCTGTATCCTTCCGGCATACTCATTGAATTTCAAGCCGTATGTTGTGATGAGTGTCAGGTGAAGGGCATTCTTGCAATGGGTTTCTTCCTGAAATGTGCTGAGCTTATGGCGCAAGTTCTTGTCGTAGCTGGCGTTGATAGAGAAGTCATCTTCGCAAAACTTCATCTCGCAGATATTACAGATGTGGTCTGCTCGTTCGATAACCAGATCTATCTGTGCTCCATCTTTTTCTTTTCTGCTCTTCCATGGGCTTGATTCTGTCTGTACTCCGCTAATGCCAAGCGCCTGTTTGATTTGTGGCAAATGGTAGATGCAAAGTGATTCGAAGGTGAAGCCTCGCCAAGCCGTAAGGGAGGGTGTCAGTAAATTATCCTGCCAAAAGCTCGGATTGGTAGTCTTCTTGCCATCAATGAAGGAAAGATAGAATTTGCTGTAGAAGTCGGTAAGACGATAGTAAACCTCTCTCTTCGGATAGTCGTATTTGATATATGAGGTAATGAAGTCGCTCACTTCCAGAGTCTTCAGAGTCATAGAGAGGCCGCCACCGTCTGCAAGTTTCGTCAGTTCCAGTATCTCTTTTCTTGTGTATCCTTGTTGCTTCTTTGCCAGTAATCGTACAATCTTCTTGCAGTCTTCAGCGTTCGTAAAGAGTGAAGAGTAGAGACGGTCGAATTCTAACTTGAGCTTGGCGTTTGGCTCGAAGAAGAGGCGATCTATGTTTTGCGCCAGGCTCTTTCCCTTTTGGAGCATAGATATATAATAAGGTATGCCACCTGTAGCCATATAGCATTGTACTTGGTCGAATTTAGACATTACGATATGGTTTGCCTGGTAAAATCTCTCACATTCCCCCAAGGTGAAAGGACGGAGTTTGATTTCATCTGTAGTTCGATCGAAGAGTCCTCCCTTGTTGTTGAGGAGTTTGTCTGAAATCCAAGAGGTGGCAGAGCCGCAGACGATGAGCATTAAGTTCTCTCTGCCAGCTCCCCATCCATTCCAAAAATGTTCCAAGGCGGTAATGAAGCCGGAACGGGGAGTATCCATCCATGGAAGTTCATCGATGAATACAACTTGTCGGTTGTTGGTGTCTTTTTTTTCCAGCAGGGATATGAGCGCATCAAATGCTTCCAGCCAGTCGGTTGGAACTCGTTTGATATCGCTGCCATACTTGATGAGCGAAGAGTAGAAATTGCTAAGTTGCTGCTCCTTCAGTTTCTTGCCTTGTAATTCGTATGGCGAGAGTCCTGTGTGGTAGAATGCAAACTTGTCGCCTAACAATTCTCTTATCAGAAAGGTCTTGCCGACTCTTCTTCTACCATATACTACTGCAAAAACAGGTTTGTTTGTTTGATATAGAGCCTCAATCTCCTTGATTTCAGGCTCTCTTCCTATAATCTCTTGTGCCATAATGATGTCGTTATTTTGCTGCAAAGATACTAAAAATATCGTTTCGCGCAAAATAATGAGTCACTATTTTGCGCGAAATGGGTTAAAAACACTGTTTCGCGCAGAATAGTGATAGGGAGATAGTATTTATTAGTCGTGGAAATGTGCGAAAAAACGGTAGATTTCCACGACTAATAATACTAATTGTTGCCTTTCAGTTTCTCAGCATACTCCTTTGGGAAGACGCCGAACTCCTTCTTGAAGCATTTCGAGAAATACTTCGGAGTGTTGAAACCTACCTGTATCGCCACATCGCTGATCAGAATGTTAGGGTTCGACTGGATGATGCGCTGCGCCTCTTTCATTCGGATAGAGGTGATGAAGGCGATGACGGTCTGCCCCGTGGTGGCTTTCACCTTATTATATAGGGTGGATTCGCCCATCGCCATATCCTTGGCGAATGTCTCTCTGTCGTAATCGGCATCAGACAGATGCTGCATGATAGTCTCTTTGGCGCGGGTTACGAATGCCTGTTCAGGATTGCTCAGATGAACTTCTTGCTGGGCTTCCGCCTCAGAGCTTGCCTGAAGCGACACTTCAGTCTCTATCTTCTCTATCATCTTCTTGCGGTTGGCAAGAAGGGCATTGATGCGGACTTCCAACTCCTCAAACTTGAAAGGCTTGGTGATGTAGGCATCCGCTCCGGTAGCGTAAGCCTCCGTCTTGTCCTCTTCCTTGTTCTTGGCGGTAAGCAGGATGATCGGCAACTGCCAGAAACTCTTGTCAGACTTGAGCTGCTTGGTCAGTTCGATACCATCCATGATCGGCATCATCACATCGCTCACCACCAGGTCGAGTTTCTCCTTCATGATGATGTTCATTGCCTGCTTGCCGTTCTTTGCCGTAAACACATGATAGTTCTTGCTCAAAACCTGAAGCATCAGGGCGAGCAGTTCCTCGTTGTCTTCTACCACCAGGATCTTGCTTGCATTCTTTCTGATAAAGATGCTCTGGCGGACTGGTGCCAGCTTAGGCTTGTCTTCTTCTTCAGAATTTGGCGCCTCAAGATTTACCTCCTGGCTTACCTGCTGGATGGCTTTCTGATCTACCGCCTTTCGCTTGTTGGAAACATCTATCTCGTCAGGAGCATACGCTTTCTTTCTGATAGGAAGGGTGATGGTGAAGATGGTGCCTTCGCCCTCCAGACTCTCGCAGCGGATATCGCCATGATGCAGTTTCACCAGGTCGTGGGTCAGAGACAGTCCGATACCGGTTCCCGGCATGTTCTGCTTGCGGTAGTCGCCATCGAAGAAGCGGGTATAGAGGCGCTTCATCTTCTTCTTAGACATACCGATGCCATTATCTGCTATCGTGATGACCGCCTGCTCCTTGCTGAGACTGAGTGATACATCAATCTTGCCTCCCACCTTATTATATTTAATAGCGTTGGAGAGCAGGTTGTAGATAATCTTATCCATCTTGTCAGCATCAAACCATGCGGTTCCTTCCGAATATGGCTTGTTGAACTTCAATCTAACCTGCTGATGTTCAGCCATCGGACGGATATTCTCGCAGGCATCTTCTATAAAGGAAATCAGGTTGCCGCGGCTCGCGAGCAGATGCAGCTGTCCTGCCTGTGACTTTCTCACTTCCAGAATCTGTCGCAGGAGTCGGGTGGTGCGGTTGATGTTGCTGTCCATCACCAGATAATCTTCCTCATACTGTGGTGCCATCGCCTTGAGTTTGTAGATGGTGGCAGAGATGACGGTAAGAGGAGTAAGCAGCTCGTGGGTGATATTGGTGAGGATAACACCCATCTGCAGACTGTTTTTGGTCTTCACCCGCTCCTTATACCATCTGGCAGCAACAAAGATTCCGCCAATGAGCATCAGAATATAGAGCATGAAGGCTATTCGGGAAGCATACCATGGCGGCAGCACCTTGATGGTGATGGCGTATGGCAGCTCCTGCCACTTGCCGTAACCGTCTGTAGCCTTTACCCGCAGGTGATAGGTTCCGGAAGGAAGATTCTGGAATGCAGCTCTGTGCAAGCCTTTGTCGCAATACAGCCAGTCTTCGTCATAACCTTCCAGCTGGTAGGCATATACGTTTTTCTCTGTATTGCCGTAGGTGAGGAGAGAAAATTCTACGGAGAATTTCTTCACCCTTGCCGGTATCGTGATTTTGCGGGTATAGTCTGGCATCTCTTTCGAAATCTCTTCCTTGTCGATAGAATCGAGTAGAGCGAAAGGCTGGTCATCGATGATGATGTCTGTTATCACCAGCTTGGGGCTTCTATTACCTTTTAGTTTAGCCTTCATGGATGGTGTGAACGAGAAGAAGCTGGTCCGGCTTCCGAAGAAGAGTTCCTTGCCATACTTGCATGCCGTGTTTGGCGAGAAGAGAACATTTCCTATGCCGTCCTCGCTGGTAAAGTAGGTGATATCCTGCGGTTTCTCGCTGTCATTTCCCCAGATGATGTTCACAAGGGCATAGTCGGTGGCGAGCCAGAGATTGCCCTTCTCATCTTCCTTGATGGTGAGCACACGGTCGCCCGGCAGATGATATTCATGGTTCTTTGGTTCAAAAAGGTCTTCCACCTTATTATATAGGAAGAGTCCGCCACTGTTTGAGATAGCCCAGAGCCTTCCTCTCGAGTCTTCAAGGCAGGCTGTG
This sequence comes from uncultured Prevotella sp., assembly GCA_900544825.1. Classification (GTDB taxonomy): domain Bacteria; phylum Bacteroidota; class Bacteroidia; order Bacteroidales; family Bacteroidaceae; genus Prevotella. The sequence continues at coordinate 26,965 of UQWP01000010.1, forward strand.
GCATCATCGATGGCGAAATTATGACGGTCAGGATTATACTGCTTGAATTTCAAAGACTTTGGATTTCTGGCGTTACCCGATATGCGGATGATTCCTTCGTTATCGGTAGCGAGCCAGATATTTCCTTTCTTATCTTGCGAGATATGGCGGATGTCGCATGAACTCAAGTCTTTCTTTCCCTCCTTCATGGTGATAGAAATACCTTGATTGTTGGAATATACGATGCCCAGACCGTTGCGTTGTCCTATCCACATGGTCTTGTCGGTCGATTCGAAGATGGTATTGACGAAATTATCGTGTACGATGGATGGATGGGTTTCGTGATTGATCAGATAGGCTGGCTTACCCAAAGGTTTGACGATGACGCCATAGTTGTTGTTGGCAATCCAGATTTCTCCATTGCTTCTCTGGACAATATCCGAGATACTTGTGGTCAAGTCTCTAGATGGGATGTTGTCGAATCCCGGAATTTCCTGGTTGAAGAGCGTTTTGCCAGTCTTGCGGTTGTGCAGGGCTATGCCGTATGGATTCAGTCCCAGCCAGAAATTCTCGCCATCGGTAGTGAGTATGGAATATACGTAGTTGATGGTGAGATGGGTATGACTGGTATCAAGATTCCAGAGCTTGAACAGCGAAGGCTGAGTGTTGACCTGCAGAATGCCGTTGTTCTGTGTACAGAGCCAGATGTTTCCCTTGCCATCGGTAGCGATGTCGTTGTTGAAGTTGAGAGGGTTGTTGCCGATGGAGGTATATCCTTTCCATTCAGCATTAGGCATATCTTCTTCGAGATAGCACGCACCTTCTCTTGTACATGCCCAGAGCGTTTTCGTCACAGGGTCGTGTACTATCTTGTAGAAGGTATCAAAATGGCTGGTGCTATACGGGTATTGATGCATTTCCGGCTGTCGTACATTCCCCGGATTGTCAAGACGCACAACGCCATATCCCCAGGTTCCTACCCAGAGACGCTGGTGCTTGTCGAGAAAGAGGGAGAAGGCGGAATTAGTGGCATTGAGTCGTGGATAGCGATAGAAGGTGTTGCCTCCACGGCGGAAGCGCATGAGTCCTGCCGACCAGGTGCCGATGAGCAGGTCGCCGTTTCTGTCTTCTGTGATGGCTTTCACGCTATAGCCGGGCATTTTCTTTTTGCTGCCATCCTCATCAATGAGCCATGTATTCTTATTATTATAGGTATAGAAAGCTTCCGTCTTGGAATTGAAGTAGGAGAGTCCGCCATCAGTTCCAATCCATAAAGTTCCATCTTTCGATACAAAGAGGGTATAGATGATGCGCTGAGATTCATCTGGCAGGAAGAAAGTCTTGAACTTTCCGGTGCGCTTGTTCATCCTTACCAGACCGTTGCGTGTTCCCAGCCAGAGATTATCCTGATGATCTTCGGCTATGGAACGGATGGTATTGTTGGGCAGGATGCCTGGCTGGTAAGCATTCGTCTTGTAGGTTCTCACATGATAGCCATCGTATGATTTCACTCCGGCATTGGTTCCCACCCACATCATGCCTTCCTTGTCGAAGAACATGCAGCTTGCCTCTTCGGTAGGCGCAATGGTGATAGGAGGAAGATAACGATATGGAAAATCCTGTGCTTTGACCTGGGTGACAAAGCATATCAGGCCGATAAGGATGTGAAAGATGGTTGTTTTCATGTCTTTTACCTGTTAATTCTAGATTCTTAATTTTTGCTGCAAAGATATAAAGAATTTAGTAAAAAGGGAAAAAATAAGTGGTTTTTAACGATATGTTCCCTATGAATAGCGAATTTTTCTCCTTATATTAACAAAAAAGAACGAATTTTGCAACCGGAACAACAACCTTTCCATGTACGAGAGATGTTGAATCCGCAAATAACAATCGAGAATAAACATAAAGTATATAACTAGCAAATTGGTACAACTAATGGAAAATGTAAATCTTAACATTTCATCAAGACGATTGATGGCGTTAGCTGCTATAGCCTCAGGCTTGGCTCTCTCTCCTCAGTCTGTTATGGCCGCTTCTTCTGTACAGATTGTACAGCAGACAGGTAAGGTACAAGGTACAGTTGTTGATAGCAACGGTGAAGCTGTTATCGGAGCTACCGTAAAAGTGGGGGGGCAAAAAGGAGGTACTGTTACCGACCTTGATGGTAACTTTTCTCTGAATGCAGCTCCTGGTTCAACTTTGGAAATCTCCTATATTGGTTATAAAAATCAGACTGTAAAGGTTGGCAAAGGACCGGTAAAGGTAACGTTACAGGACGATAACCAAACTTTAAGTGAGGTGGTTGTTGTAGGTTACGGTACGATGCGTAAGAAGGACTTGACTGGTTCTGTGGTACAGATTGATGCCAAGAAGCTCGCCGACCAGAACCCTGGTTCTGTTCAGGACTTGCTGCGTGGTACTCCTGGTCTTCAGATTGGTTTCGATTCATCTGCCAAGGGTGCCGGTGCATCTATCCAGTTGCGTGGTCAGAACTCACTCTATACAGAAGGCAATCACAACTCACCATTGATTATTCTCGATGGTATGCAGTTTGCCGGTGAACTTTCAGAGATTAACCCTGATGATATTGCTCAGATTGACGTGCTGAAGGATGCTTCTTCAGCAGCCATCTATGGTGCCAAGGCTGCCAGCGGTGTTATCATCATTTCTACCAAGAAGGGTAAGAGCGGCAAGCCAACCATCAACGTTAGTGCCAATCTGGCTGCCAACACCAAGGCGCAGTATCGCAAGGTGTTCAGTGCATCAGAGTATATGACCTACCGTGAGGACTGGTTCAAGGCTACCACTTATGGTTATGACAAGGATGGCAAGTGGGGATATTATGGCGTAGACAGCAACATTCCTGCCGGCTATTATGATAATGTAGAGAATGCACAGCGTCTCTATGGTCTTACTTCAGATCAGTGGGCATCTATGGGTTCCAAGACCTTGGGTGCTGACGAGAGTCTTCTCTCGCTCTATGCCCGCCGTATGGGCTTCGATGCTGATGCCAGCAACGTGATGAACAACTTCCTGGCTGGTAAGTCATACGATTGGGAGGATGCCACCTTCCGCACAGGTTTCAACCAGGACTACAATGCCAGCATTTCGGGTGCTACCGACAAGGTGAACTATTACCTGAGCTTTGGCTATCTGAACAATCAGGGTGCCATCCAGGGTGATGACTATCATGCATTCCGTTCTAACATGAAGATCAATGCTCAGATTACCGATTGGCTGGAAGTAGGTGCCAACGTGAATTTCCAGGACCGTTCTGATGAGTCTAGCCCAGTGCCACTGGGAGGAAACTATTGGGATGATAACCAGTTGCGTGAGTCTCCATACGCTTCCCGCTATGACGAGAATGGCCATGAGGTGCAGTATCCACGTAGCGGCAACCCAACCAATGGTGGTTACAACTATCATTTCGTTCAGCAGTATATCGACCTGGAGAAGGGTCAGACCATTCTGAACACCATCTTCAATGCCAAGGTTTCCCTGCCATTCGGTTTCAGCTATTCGTTCAATATTGCTCCACGCTTCAAGTGGCATTACGACCGTTACTTCATGTCTGCTGAACTTCCAAACAGCGACCCTGCTACCCGTGGTTCCAACCGCAAGTCGGCAAAGAACTTCGATTATTCTCTGAACAACACCCTTACCTGGGATAAGACATTCAACAAGGAGCATCACTTCACAGTGACTTTGGTTCAGGAAGCAGAGGAATACCGCTACTGGAGCGACAATATCGAGGCTCGCAACATCACTCCTACAGATGTATTGGGCTTCCACTATCTTTCGGGTGCCAACAAGTCACAGAGTAACTTCTGGGCTAGCGATACCCACTCTACGGCAGCAGCCTACCTGGGCCGTCTGTTCTATGGATACAAGGACCGCTATATGTTCACAGGTACCGTGCGTCGTGACGGTTACTCAGCCTTCGGTTCCAACAATCCTTGGGCCACATTCTGGTCTCTTGGTGGCAGCTGGGTATTCTCAGAGGAGAGCTTCCTGAAGCAGCCATGGCTCGACTATGGTAAGCTGAGAGTTTCTTACGGTACCAATGGTAACCGTTCGCTGTCTGATACCTATCTGGCTCTTTCCAACCTGAGTGATGGTGGCAAGATGGCTTACTATAAGTATGGTACTTCTAGTCAGACTATCTTGAATGCACTCTCTATCAGCCGATTGGCTAATCCTAACCTGGAGTGGGAGAAGACATCAGCCCTCAACATAGGTCTTGATTTCTCCGTTCTCGGTCAGCGCCTCTCTGGTAGCATCGAGTGGTATAACAAGATTACCAAGGATATGATCATGTATCAGCGTCTGCCAAACTTCACCGGTTTCAGCAGCATCGCTACCAACCTGGGTGAGATTACCAACTCGGGTATTGAGATTACATTGAACTCAAAGAACATCGATACTCCAAACTTCAAGTGGAATACAACTGTAGGTTTCTCTTACAACAAGAACCGCATCAAGCACTTGTATTACGACTATGACGAGAATGGAAATGAGCGCAGCGATACCTCTAACGGATGGTTCATCGACAAGCCTGTGGGCGAAATCTGGAACTACAAGGTAACAGGTATCTGGCAGGCAGACGAGGCAGCTGAGGCAGCCAAGGTAAACCAGAAGCCTGGTGATCCTAAGGTGGCTAACATCTATACAGCCGACGACAAGATCAACGAAGACGGCACCCGCACTCCAGTATATAATGATAATGATAAGGTGTACCTGGGTACAACCAATCCTCCTATCTATTGGAACATGCGAAACGACTTCACCTTCCTGAAGAACTTCACCTTCTCGTTCTCTATGTATTCTTACATGGGTCATAAGAGCTTGAGCGGTAACTATCTGAATGGTGATAACTCGGGTTCTATGTTCACCAATACCTGCAATACATACAAGAAGGAGTACTGGACACCTCAGAACCCTACCAACGAGTATGGCCGTCTGAACGCTGTAGGTCCTACTGGATGTACCGGTGTACAGAAACTCTACAACCGCAGCTTCGTTCGTCTGGACAACATCACCTTGGGTTATACCATTCCACAGGAGATTACCCGCAAGGCCAGCATCGAAAGAGTACACCTGACACTGGGTGTGAACAATGTATGCACATTCGACAGCTGGGAGTATGGTGATCCTGAGACCGGTGGTTTCGCAAACCGTCAGTTCCAGTTCGGTATTAATGTTACACTCTAAAAGATTTATCAAAATGAAAAAGAATATCAAGAATATATATAGAGGAGGACTCCTTATCGCTTTGGCAGGTACCATGGTTTCTTGCGGTGATGATTTCTTGAAGCAGGATCCTCTTTCGTTCTATGAGCCAGGTACTACCTATAGTACTGAGGCAGGTCTGCAGGCTGCCATGACACAGTGTGACAAGCAGTTGAAGACTTATATCATCGACAACAACTGGAATAATGTGGGTCTTGCCACCAACTATCTGATGTCGGATGTGGGCATGTATGCCAAGACTGATGCAGGTGGCGGTTTCCAGGACAACTTTGATGCCAAGCTGACTCCTACATCCGGTATGGCAGGTGGTGGCGACGGCAACTACATGCAGCGTTTCTGGGATCAGGGATTCAGCATGGTGAAGTATGCCAACTCCGTGCTCTCTTATGTAGATAAGGTACAGGGCTTGAAGGATGAAATCCGCGATGCCTATAAGGGCCGTGCTTATTTCCATAGAGCTTACGCTTATTACAACCTGACTCTGCAGTTTGGCGATATCCCATTGATTACCAAGTTGCTTACCGTTCCAAAGCAGAACTACAAGTCAACCAGCAAGACTGCCATCTTCCAGATGTTGCAGAAAGACCTGGAGTTTGCCGTAGCGCATGTTCCAGCACAGGCTCAGATGTCTTACGTAGGACAGGTGAACCAGGAGGCTTGTATGCAGTTGCTCATCAAGGTTTATCTCGTAAATGGCGAATATGCCAAGGCAGAGCAGCTTGCCACCGATTTGATTAACGATCACGGTCTGCACCTGATGACCCAGACATTCGGTACCTGGCAGCCATCCGGTTGCGAGACTACCTGGAAGGTGACCCGCAATGTGGTTTGGGATTTGCATCGTACTCCTAATATCTGCAACCCAGAGAATAAGGAGACCATCATGGCCATCATCAACTCCAATGATGAGGACCACCTCAACTACAACGTGATGCGTGCCATGTTTGCTCACTGGAGCAATGGTGTCATCAAGGATCCTCACGGCACTACACCTGCAGGTCAGTGTATCGCCCGTAATGATAAGAACTATAACGACACATTGGACTGGACACGTGCCATCGGCCGTGGTATCGCTCTGAACCGTACATCATACTTCTACAACAAGACCATCTGGTATCAGGATGGCGAAACTGACTGGCAGGACCTCCGTCACAACCGTGAGGTAGGTAACTGGGTAGAGATGGAAGACTTGAGATACAACAACAGAAATTCCGACTTCTACGGTAAGCACTATCAGCTTTATGCCACAGAAGACTACGTGAAGGATGGCAAGGTAGTAGTGAAGAAGGGTGACATCCTCTGCGGTGATACCATCCGCAGCTGGTATCCTACTCCTCTCTATCAGCTCTATATCCTGGACGTTACCAACGAGAACAATATGGGTGCCAACCAGTTCCATGGCGCATCCGGTAAGGGATGTAATGGTGATATGTACCTGTTCCGTCTGGCTGATACCTATCTGCTCCGTGCCGAGGCTAAGTTCTATCAGGGCAATGTAACTGGTGCTGCTGACGATGTAAATGCCATCCGCAAGCGTGCCAATGCCAAGAAGATGTACACCACAGTGACTATCGGCGACATCATGGCAGAGCGTGCCCGTGAGCTCTATATGGAGGAGTTCCGCCAGGCAGAGATGGTTCGTGTTTCATGGTGTCTTGCCAAGAGCGGAATGCCTGATGAGTGGGGCAATACCTACAGCCTCGACAACTGGGACAAGCAGGAAGGTACCGACCTGAATGGCGGCAGCTACTGGTTCAAGCGTTGTACTACCTACAATGTCTTCAACCGTCCATGCGGCAAGGGCGTTTCAGGCAGCCAGTCTTTCGAGTACAAGATCAACAAGCATAACCTCTTCTGGCCTGTACCAAATTCAGCAATCACAGCCAACAACAAGGCTAAGCTTCGTCAGAACTTCGGTTACGACGGTTATGATGAGAGCACCCCTATGTTTACTAACTATGAGGATGCTATTGCTGATGAAGATACAGCAAACTAATAGATAATAGATTAGGTTTACAATCATGTTAAGGAATGGGGATGTAGCATAATATATGGTTCATCCCCATTTTTATCAAATAATTAACTCATTATCAGAAAAATGAATAAACTATTCACATTTATCGTGTTGTGGATGATGTCGTGTCTCCCAACTTTGGCACAGGCTCCGATGGACGGAGGTGTATGGAAAGACAACACCGGAAAGCATATCAATGCTCATGGTGGCAACATCTTCAACTACAAAGGTACCTATTATTGGTATGGCGAAAGCCGTTCGCAGGATGGCAAGCCTTATAGCTCTCTCGGCGTAAGCTGCTTTACTTCGAAGGATCTCAAGAATTGGAAGAATCATGGATTGGTGCTTCCTGTATCCAATGAACCAGGTAGCGACATCGAGGGTGGTTGCATCATCGAGCGCCCTAAGGTTCTCTACAACCAGAAGACCAAGAAGTTCGTGATGTGGTTCCATCTCGAACTGAAGGGTAGGGGTTATGGTGCTGCCCGCTATGCCGTGGCAACCAGCGATACTCCTTTCGGTCCGTTCAAGTTTGTCCGTTCAGGCAGAGTGAATCCGGGTATCTATCCTGTAGGATTTGCCAAGCCAGATACCACCGACCTCAAGCATCAGCTTCTCTTCCCAGAGCTGAAGAGCTGGTGGACTCCGGAGTGGCGCAAGCAGATAGAACGCGGCATGTTCTGGATGAGAGACTTCGAGGGCGGACAGATGTCGAGAGACATGACCATCTTCATCGACGATGATGGCAAGGCTTATCACATCTATTCTTCAGAGGAAAACCTGACTCTCCAGATTGCACAGTTGACAGATGACTACATGCTGCACAACGGTTGCTACGTACGAGTAGCTGCCGGCGGACAGAACGAGGCTCCAACTATCTTCAAGCAGGATGGCACCTACTGGATGATTACCAGCGGATGTACAGGTTGGGCTCCAAATGCTGCCCGTATGTTCAAGGCTAAGAATATCTTCGGTCCTTGGGAGCAGTTGCCTAATCCATGCCGTGGCGAGGGTGCCGACAAGACCTTCGGTGCACAGGGTACCTATATATATAAGGTGGAAACTGCAGCACAGAAGAAGATGTTCCATGGCGCCGACTATGTTTTCATGGCAGATATGTGGAATCCGAAGCATTTGAGCGACAGTCGTCATCTCTGGGTGCCTATTTCCTGGGAAAATGGTGCTCCAGTGTTGAAAAAATGATAAAAAACACGGTCGCTCTGCTAGTTTTTAAATTATTTTAATTACATTTGCAGCTTGAAATGATAATACTGCAATCATCGTTAAACAGAATTCGACAAACAAATTGCAACTATCTATGATTAATATATATAAGAGTATCATGATCACCCTTCTTCTGGCTTTGGTTCCGTTCATGGGAATCAGCGCAGCAAGGAAGAAGGCTCAACAGCAGAGCGACCGCCAATATTGGTGCTCGCTTGCCTATAAGATGGCTCAGCCTGTGCTGGAGAATATGGCTAAGGGCGAGCTTCAGAAGAATATGCAGACGGAGTTCAGTCCAAGCTTCGACAACCGCAACAAGAAGGTGCTCTATATGGAGTGCTTCGGCAGATTGATGGCTGGCGTGGCTCCATGGCTCACCCTTCCTGATGATGCTACAGCCGAAGGCAAGCAGCGTAAGCAGCTCCGTGAGTGGGCGTTGGCTTCCTACAAGAATGCCGTTGACCCTCAGAGTCCTGACTATCTCTGCTGGGGCATCGGCGGTCAGAACCTGGTAGATGCCGCTTACATCGCCGAGAGTTTCCTCCGTGCTTACGATACACTCTGGAAGCCTTTGGATGAGGTGACCAAGCAGCGATACCTGAAGGAGTTTGCCAAGCTCCGCCACATCGATCCTCCTTATACCAACTGGCTCCTCTTCTCTTCTACCATCGAGAGCTTCATGGCTAAGGCGGGTGGCGATTTTGATGAATATCGTGTGAATTCGGCTTGCCGCAAGGTAGAGGAGTGGTATGTAGGTGATGGCTGGTATGCCGATGGTCCTTCGTTCGCATTCGATTACTACAGCAGCTATGTGTTCCATCCGATGTATCTGGAAACACTCCAGGCAATGGTGGATGCCAAGGTGAATTCCCGCCTCGACTATCAGAAGTACTATGATAGAGAGTTGAGACGCTGCCAGAAGTACAGCATCATCCTCGAGAGATTCATCTCTCCAGAGGGTACCTTCCCTGCATTCGGAAGAAGCATTCCTTACCGAATGGCAACCATGCAGCCGCTTGCCCTGATGGCATGGTATCAGACGTTGCCTAGTGATTTGAGCAACGGACAGGTGCGTGCAGCCCTGACCAAGGTGCTCCATCGCATGTTCGACAAGGAGAACAACTTCAATGAGAAGGGCTATCTCTCTATCGGTTTCTGCGGAAATACCCAGAAGAACGTAGCCGACTGGTACACCAACAACGGTTCGCTCTACATGACCACGCTTGCCTTCATGCCTCTCGGCTTGCCTGCCGATCATCCATTCTGGACAGATGCAGCACAGCCTTGGACCCAGGTGAAGGCATGGAACAATCAGCAGTTCCCTAAGGATCATCACTGGAAGGACGATATTGTTACCAAGGACAAGTGGTAATTTTTCAGTTTAGAGTTTATAGTTTAGAGTTTATAGATTACAATGCGCAAGATATTGATGATGCTGGCAGCTGCAGCCTTGGCTTTGCCTTTGAGCGCAGCGCAGCCAGCCAAGAAGACCGCCAAGGTCAAGAAACAGAATAAGAAGGAAGTGAAGGCTTCCCGAAAGTGGGACCACGAGCAGGTGGTAGCACTCATCACAAAGGTAAACAATTACTGGCAGGCCAACAACAAGCCTGAGGTTCGTGCCTTCTGGGACAATGCCGCTTATCATACCGGCAACATGGAAGTATATAAGATGCTGAAAGATCAGAAGATGCTCGATTATTCTATCCGCTGGGCTGAGCACAACGACTGGACCGGTGCCACAGAGGCTAATCCAGCCAAGTGGAAGTACAAGCCATACGGCGAGGGTAAGGATCACGTTCTCTTCGGCGATTGGCAGATCTGCTTCCAGACCTACATCGACCTCTACAACATCGAGGCAGCCAAGGGCAATGCTGCAGCCTCAGAATTCATGGTGAAGCGTGCCAAGGAGGTGATGCACTACGAGGCTTACTCTGAGCCAACAGACTACTGGTGGTGGAGCGATGCCCTCTACATGGTGATGCCTGTGATGACCAAGATGTACAAGCTGACCGGCGATGTGAAGTATCTCGACAAGCTCTACGATAACCTCCTCACCACCGATGAGATTATGCTCGATAAGGAGACTAACCTCTACTTCCGTGACGGCAAGTACGCCTATCCGAAGCACAAGAGTGCCAACGGCAAGAAGGATTTCTGGGCTCGTGGCGATGGATGGGTTCTCGCAGGTTTGGCAAAGGTGCTCCAGGATATGCCAAAGGACTACAAGCACTATCAGTTCTTCGTAGATAAGTTCCAGAAGCTGGCTAAGGCAGTGGCTGAAATCCAGCAGCCAGAGGGTTACTGGACCCGTTCGATGATGGATCCTGAGCATGCTCCGGGACCAGAAACCAGCGGTACAGCCTTCTTCACCTATGGAATGCTTTGGGGAGTAAACAATGGTTATCTCAACAAGAAAGAATATAAGAAGGTAATAGAACGAGCATGGACTTACCTCACAGAGACAGCCGTTCAGGAAGACGGCAAGGTGGGCTATGTTCAGCCAATCGGCGAAAGAGCCATCCCGGGACAGACCGTAGATGCCAATTCCCAGGCAAACTTCGGTGTGGGAGCAATGCTTCTTACCGCTTGTGAATATGATAAATATCTAAACACAAAACTTTAATAGTAATGAATAAAAGACTGTTCGTAACATTGAGTATGGCAGGATTGGCAATGGTGGCCTTTGGTGTAAGAAAACCGAAGGCTGCCATTAAGCCGTTAAAAAAGACGGTAGCCATCCAGCAGCCTACTTTCACAGAGTGGCACGACCTCCAAGTGAATGAAATCAATCGTTTGCCTCTGCACACATTGCACTTCGCTTACGATCCTAACGACTTCGCTGGAACAGGTGCTGAGTATCTTGACAAGAAGAAGAGTATGAACTACCTGTCGCTCGACGGCACATGGAAGTTCAACTGGGTAGCTAATGCTGATGAGCGCCCTACAGACTTCTACAAGACTGACCTTGATGACTCTAAATGGAACAATATCCAGATGCCAGGCAACTGGGAGATGTTGGGCTATGGCCAGCCTGAGTACGTAAATGTGGGCTTCGGATGGCGTGGCCACTTCGACCAGCAGCCACCTGCTGTTCCTACCAAGGACAACCACGTAGGTACCTATCGTCGTGAAATCAATATCCCAGCCAACTGGGATGGCAAGCGCGTCATCGCTCACTTCGGTAGTGTAACATCCAACATCTATCTCTATGTAAACGGAAAGTTTGCCGGTTATGCAGAGGATAGCAAGGTTGCCGCTGAGTTTGATATCACTCCATTCCTGAAGAAGGGCAAGAACCTCATCGCTTTCCAGACATTCCGCTGGTGTGACGGTTCATGGTGTGAGGATCAGGACTTCTGGCGCCTGAGCGGTCCTGCACGTGAGAACTATCTCTATGCCCGCTCTAAGGAGCATCGTCTGCTCGACGTCCGTGTAGAGACAGAGTTGAAGAACAACTATAAGGATGGTTACCTCAACATCACAGCCAAGGTGCAGGGAAATACCCTGGCATACTTCGGTCTTTACGACCCAGATGGCAAGGAGGTAATCGTTACAGGTACCGATAATGTAAAGAATGGTGTGGCTAAGTATCAGCTCCGTGTGAAGAACGTTCGCAAGTGGAGTGCTGAGACTCCTAACCTCTATACCCTCGTCGTATCTCCTATCCAGAATGGCGGTATGTACTTGCCATACGAGATTGTACAGGTAAAGGTAGGTTTCCGCAAGGTGGAGATCAAGAACAAGCAGTTCCTGGTCAATGGTCAGCCTGTTCTCCTGAAGGGTGCCAACCGTCATGAGATTGATCCGGACGAGGGCTACAACTTAAGTGAGGAGCGCATGATTCAGGACATCATGATGATGAAGCGCATGAACATCAATGCCGTTCGTACCTGCCACTATCCAGACGATCCTCGCTGGTATGATCTCTGCGACAAGTACGGATTGTATGTTGTGGCTGAGGCTAACCAGGAGAGCCATGGTTTCCAGTATGGCGACGATGCGGCTGCCAAGAAGCCTGAGTTTGCCAAGCAGATCATGGAGCGCAACCAGCACAATGTGTCTATGTTCTTCAACCATCCTTCTATCGTGACATGGAGCTTGGGTAACGAGACCGTGATGGGCGACAACTTCCTGCAGGCTTACAAGTGGATCAAGAGCCAGGACAAGACCCGCCCTGTTCAGTACGAGCAGGCTCGCCGTGGCGAGGGTACAGATATCTTCTGCCCAATGTACTATCCTGTAGCTGCTTCTGAGAAGTATGCCAAGGATCCAAACAGTCCGATGCCGCTCATCCAGTGTGAGTACAACCACACCATGGGTAACTCTGGTGGTAACCTGAGCGATTACTGGGATCTGATCCGCAAGTATCCTATCCTCCAGGGTGGTTTCGACTGGGACTTCGTAGATCAGGCATTGCACCGCAATATAGTGAAGCCTATGAGCATCCTGCCTTACAAGATGAACAATGAGGAGCTTCGCAAGATAGAATATTGCTACGGTGGTGATTACAACAAGTATGATCCTAGCGACAATAACTTCAACTGTAACGGTATCATCGGTCCAGACCGCCAGATGAACCCTCATGCTTACGAGGTAGCTTATCAGTACCAGAACATCTGGGCTAAGATGGTGAATGCCGAGACAGGCGAGGTGAGTGTATATAATGAGAACTTCTTCCGTGACCTGAGCAACTATGCCCTGGCATGGAGCCTGGAAGAGGATGGCGTAGAGACTCAGAATGGTACCATCGCCGACCTTGATGTACCTGCACAGCAGACCAAGAACTTCACCATCCCTTACGACAAGAGCAAGATCAAGGGCAAGGAGGTATTCCTCAACATCGACTTCCGTCTGAAGGAGGCTGAACCATTGCTCACAGCCGGTCAGGTGATGGCTTATGCCCAGCTGCCAGTAGTTACCAAGCAGGCTTGCTCTGGCGACTGCAGCAAGATGCTGGCTCAGGGACATGGCAAGAAGAAGATGAAGCTTGCAGCCAAGAAGAACAATGTGGTAGCTGTTACCACACCTAACCTCACCTTCAAGATCGACCGTTCAACAGGTCTTATCTCTGAGTATGCTTACAATGGCAAGTCATTGCTCGGCGAGGGTGGTACCTTGAAGCCAAACTTCTGGCGTGCTCCTACCGACAACGATATGGGTGCAGGTCTTCAGAAGAAGTTCAAGGCTTGGAAGAACCCTCAGATGAACCTGAAGAACATCGAGGTGAAGAAGGATAAGAAGACCAACTCTGTAACGATCCTCACTTCATTCGATATGCCGGAGGTTCAGGGTCAGATGGATATCACCTACGTAGTATTCGCCAATACTGGTGCCGTGAAGGTAACAGAAGACTTCAAGGCTACAGAGGGTGCCAAGGTGAGCGATATGTTCCGCTTCGGTATGTTGATGCAGATGCCATACACCATGGAGAAGAGCAACTACTACGGTCGTGGTCCTATCGAGAACTACTCAGACCGCAAGGACTGCATGCGCATCGGTGTTTACACAGATGATGCCGACAACCAGTACTTCCCATACATCCGTCCACAGGAGAGTGGTACCAAGAGCGATATCCGCTGGTGGAAGCAGACCGATGCTACCGGCTTGGGCTTGCAGGTAAAGAGCTGCACTCCATTCTATGCCAGCGCTATCCACTTCGATACCAAGGAGCTCGACGATGGCGACGACAAGGAGCAGCGTCACAGCTTCGACCTGAAGAAGTCTAAGTACACCAACCTCTTCCTCGATTCAGCCCACATGGGTGTAGGCGGCGAGAACTCTTGGGGTGCTTGGCCTTTGGAGAAGTATCGTGTACATTATGGCAACAAGACCTTCACATTTACCTTCATTCCACAGGGAAAATAGTAGAAAAACAGCGATTTGAATGAAAATCCAATATATTTAGACAGAAAATCCACCTCATTTGGGGTGGATTTTTTGTATCTTTGCATCCGATATTAAATAATATAAACAAACCTATAAAACAACAATAACAAAGCAATATGAGAAAAGCAAAAATTTTCGCAGCAATGCTGATGGCGATGTCTTCGCTCGGAGCTTTCGCACAGCATCAGTTTATGGTTCAGGCAAACAAGCCTGGAGTAGAAATCCAGCCTACCATGTATGGTATCTTCTTTGAGGATATCAACTTCGGTGCCGATGGCGGTCTCTATGCAGAGATGGTGGAAAACCGTTCTTTCGAGTTTCCACAGCGCCTGATGGGTTGGAATACATTCGGCAACGTAACCCTCAATGACGTGAAGCCTGCCTTCGACCGCAACCCTCATTATGTAACGCTCGAGAGTGCCGGTGCCCGTGAGAAGCAGACCGGTTTGGAGAACCGCGGCTTCTTCGGTATGGGTCTGAAGAAGGATATGAAGTACGATTTCACCGTATATGGCCGTCTGCATCTCATCGATGGCAAGCAGGGCAAGATTCGTGTAGAACTCGTCAATTCCAAGAATGATGTGATTGCCAAGCAGGTCATCAACATCACCAACAACAAGTGGCAGAAGCTTACAGCTACCCTGACCTCTCCTCAGACCGATGCCAAGGGATTGATGCGCGTATATCTGGAAAAAGGTTCTGAGAGCGTAGATCTCGATCATATCTCTCTCTTCCCAGAAGACAACTGGAACGGTCTCCGTGCCGATCTCGTGCAGGATCTTGCCGACCTGAAGCCGGGCATCTTCCGTTTCCCTGGTGGATGTATCGTAGAGGGAACTGATCTCGATACCCGTTATGAGTGGAAGAACTCTGTGGGTGCTCCAGAAAATCGTCCTCTGAACGAGAACCGCTGGAGAGATACCTTCCCACATCGCCTTTTCCCTAACTACTATCAGTCTTTGGGCTTGGGCTTCTATGAGTATTTCCTCCTTTCTGAGAAGATTGGTGCTGAGCCATTGCCTATTCTTTCTGTAGGTCTGGCTTGCCAGTATCAGAACGATGATAAGGATCCTAATGCGCATGTAGCAGTCAAGGATCTCCAGAGCTATATCGACGATGCGCTCGATCTCATCGAGTTCGCCAATGGTCCTGTCACTTCTAAGTGGGGTAAGCTCCGTGCCGATATGGGTCATCCTGCACCATTCAATCTGAAGCAGATTGGTATCGGTAACGAGCAGTGGGGACCTATGTATCCTGAGCGCTTGCAGAAGTTCATGGAGCAGATTCATGCCAAGTATCCTAAGATCAAGATCTGCGGTTCATCAGGTCCATCTGCCGATGGTAAGGATTTCGACTACGGTTGGGAGCAGATGCGCAAGTTGGGCGTAGATATGGTAGATGAGCATTACTATAAGAGTCCGGAGTGGTTCCGCAGCAATGCCAGCCGTTACGATAAGTACGACCGCAAGGGTCCTAAGGTATTTGCAGGCGAGTATGCTGCTCATGCCGAGCACGACCCTAACTCTTGGGAGGCTGCGCTTTCAGAGGCTGCCTTCATGACCGGTCTCGAGCGCAATGCCGATGTGGTTTATCAGGCTACCTATGCTCCTCTCTTCGCTCACGTAGAGGGATGGCAGTGGCGTCCAGACCTCATCTGGTTTGATAACCTCAGCTCTGTTCGTTCTGCCAACTACTATGTTCAGCAGCTCTACGGCGAGAACAAGGGTACCAACGTATTGAAGCTTACCGAGAACGGCAAGGCTGTAGCTGGCGAGAATGGTCTCTATGCCACAGCTTGTTTCGACAAGGCTACCAAGAGCTATATCGTGAAGATTGCCAATACCTCTAACGAGGAGAAGGAAATTAACGTTACCTTCAATGGCATCAAGAAGTTGAACCCTGGCAAGATGACTGTTCTCCATGCCGATGATATCCAGGCAGAGAACAAGATTGACAACAAGAACGTGGTAGTTCCAGTTGTATCAGATGCTCAGGCTAACGGCAACGTCTTGAATGTCAAGATGAAGTCGAACAGCTTTGTAGTATATAGATTCTAAGTTTTAGTTTTTAAATTTATGTAGTGTATTACCATTAAGGTAGAAAGATGATGAATCCCTTGCAGCAGAAATGTTGCAAGGGATTTTTTTGCGTAGCTATATCTATCCATATCTGGCAGAATTTTTGTATGTGGTTCAAGAACGTCCTGAATGCTCAAATGCTCTAGAAGCAACACGCCCTGAAAGGGCAGAAGCTCCTAGCCCAGGGCATCGCCCTGGGTAATTATGAACGCAAACCCATCGCCCTGTAAGGGCAAAAGCTTCAAAAGAATCTGGCAATTTACAAAGCTTTTGCCCTTACAGGGCGCCTTGTTGACTGCTATTATACCCAGGGCGCTGCCCTGGGCTAGGGGCTTCTGCCCTTTCAGGGCGTGTTGGGGAGTTGCTTGCGAAAGTTAAGTATGTATATATTCTGTCATAATCGTAACTCTTTGAATAACAGGTGAAAATATAGCGAAAATACTCAAATCCGAGAAATAAATCGCGTTAAAATACTCAAATCCGAGAAATAATCGGCTTTAAAATACTCAAATCCGAGAAATAATCCCTAGAATGGTTACGGTGATGATATTCTTTTCAATGCAAAGATACACATTTTCAATATAATTAGAAGATTTTTTGTAGCTTAATCAGTTCTGTTTCTGATTACTTAAGCCGATTGTTTTTTTGCTGTCGAATAAGCCCGAAAAAACGACGTTTAAACGCATTTAGTAACAAACAGGCACGATGACCGAGAAAGGGTGGTTGCGAATATACATTTTTTTATATATCTTTGCAATCAATAAGATTCTATTTGTTCAATCAATAAGATTCTATTTTTGTATTAACTGATAAACATGTAAGGCTTATGAGACGGAAAATTCACAGCTTAACTTTTGTGTTCATGGCATTATTGATGATGTTGATGACGTTCGCTTCATGCAGTAAAATCCAGGATTTGCTGAATGAGGGAGATGATGATGACGATGATTCTGAAGGTGGAAATCCGCCAGAACTCGTAGAAGGAAGAATGGAAGACATCGCTCTTTCGGGTATCGTGAGAGATGCCAGCGGCACTCCAATCGAGGGTGTGAGCATCGTGAGCGGCTCTTCTGCTGCTACTACCAATACCGACGGATTCTTTGAGTTTGATCAGATTCAGGTAGTAAGTGTTCTGAACGATCGCTCGGTAGTGAGATTCAGCAAGGCGGGCTATTTTGATGTGGTGCGCTCTATGGATGCTGACGATGATGCTGCCGATGGCGCAAGCTGGGAGGTGGTGATGTGCAAGAAGGAGAACAATGATTTCACCAGCATCAAGACCTATTCCTCTTCATCCGACCAGACCCTGCAGGCTGGCGATATGAAGATTGATATGCCGCAGGATGGATACAAGGTGGATGGCACCGGAGCCAGCTATACCGGAAAGGTGAAGTCGGAGATGGTGTATCTGGATCCTAACAATGAGCGATTCTCTGAGATGATGCCGGGTGGCGACCTCGCTGCTGTGCGTTCCGACAACTCCAGCGCCCAACTGGTTTCCTACGGAATGACCGACCTGAACATGTATGCCGAAAATGGCGACAAGCTGCAGCTCAAAGATGGCAGCAAGGCAAAGCTTACTTTCCCGATACCAGCCGGAATGGGCGAGAATCCGCCAGCCAGCATCCCTTTGTGGAGCTTCAATGAGAAGACAGGACTCTGGGAGGAAGAAGGAAGTGCTGCATTGCAGGGAAATGTATATGTAGGAGAAGTGGCTCATTTCTCCTGGGTTAACCTGGATTATCCGGAAAGTCAGGCAACTGTATATGGACATGTAACGGATGATACCGGCAAGGTTCTGCCAGGTGTGAGATTGAACATCGGACAGTTGCAGACTCCTACAGTAACAAATTCGGATGGATATTATTCGCAGGAAGTTCCTGCCAATACAGACTTCAGCATCATGGTGAAACCTCAGTACTATGGTGGTGTCAGTCAGATGGCATTCGTGAATGTGGCAGCCCTCTCTCCTGGAGAAAGTCGCCGTGTAGATATTACCCTCTCTCACTTGGTTCGTGTATATGGAAAGGTAATGAACGAAAGTGGCAAGGGTATCCGATCTACAGTATGGGTGCAGACGGATAAGGATAAGTCTGAACTGTGCCAGACAGATAAGGAGGGGAACTTCAATGTGTATGTACCGAAGGATATGAAGGGTAAGGCTACCGCCTGTGCACGTACCTTTAGGGGTGATGAGGTTTCCAAGGAGATAACCATCAAGGATGAGGATGTACCTGTAGATTTGATTGTTAAAGGTTCGGGGGTAGTGGTTGTCCCTAATATGATTAATATCTTCTCTGATGTCATGGGCGATGATGCATGGCCTATACCTACTTACTCAAATCCGCTTAGTGGTGTGCTTCTCGTGGATGATAATCTGATATTGGTGCCAGAAGATGATGCCAAAATCAGTATGACAATAGGAATAGGTCATTATAAGAAGGAGAAGACTACCTATACGGATAGTGTAACTACCAACATTGTTAAAGAGAGTACCCAGCAGCTGTTTATGACTATGCCGGGCAAGGAGATGAAGTGTACCGTACAGAGAAATGGTAATGATTTCGTGTTCTCTCTGGAAGGATATGGCTTCTTTGGACAGGAATCTACAGAAGAATATGATGATAACGCCAAATTAGTTGGTAAGAATATGAGCTATCCGCTCCTGGCTGCAGCCAAGACGCTTCGCAACGTCAAGCCGGTAGATGCAGGCTTCCCTTCTTTTACTCCACAGCTGGAGGCAAAGGCTCCTTTGGCACTGTTGATTACGGAAAGTCTCAATCTGGGCAAGGGTGGCATCATTTATTATAATGGTGGAAGCAGCGACTATCAGAAGTTGAAGAATGCGGCAGCCAAGTTGGGCCTTACCAATATGGGAGAGGACAACGAGGATGGCTATATGTCGGTAACATTCTATTCGGCAAAGAAGAAGATGCTGATTACTCTGGAGTATGATCCTCATGCTGAAGGCGCTACAGACGAGAACACTTTTGAGGATATTGAAGAATATGCCCCAATCTATATGATGGTATTGGATGGTGTAACCGAAGAAGCGCTCCGTGCCATGATGGAGGATGATGACTATGATACCCGCAGCACCCGAGTAACAGCCCGCAAGCATTTCAATCCGATATCGAAATGTAAGTTTGATGGCTTTAAGAAGAAAAAAATGTTCCAAAAGCTTGCTCGTCTGCGTTAATTTACCTATATTTGCAGGGTAAATTTATTGAAAATAATAGAAATGATGAAAAAAGATAAGTTTTGCCTCTGGCAGGTGCTCCTGCCTCTTTTGCCTCTGCTGATTCTCCTGGCTTCCTGCCGGAAATCGGCAGAGGAAACTGCTGATATTCTGCGTATCGAAAAGCTGCATCAGCTCGATGAACTCCTCAATGCGCAGTCGCCGCAGGCTAAGGCGGAGATAGAAAAAGGTATGAAGCAGGCGAAAGACAGCCTGACGTTCTATGAGTATTATGCGAGGAAGGGAAGATGGTTCTGCCAGTCGGCAACGCCCGATTCTACGGTAGGCTATGTGGACCGCACCCTGCGCTTCGCCCTTCGTCAGCCCGATACTCCGCGCCGCAACGGACTTCTTGCCTATACCTACAACTGCCAGGGCATCAACTATCATAATTTTCATCGCAAGGCAGACGAGGTGGTTTCGCTCTACCACTCTGCCTATGCCTATTCCATGCGTAGCGATGTGCAGCATCAGGCGCCAAGCATCTGTGCCAACCTGGGCGATGCCTATCTCTTCAAGAATCAGTTGTCGCAGGCAGCCTCCTGGTATCGCCGTGCGCTCTTTCTGGTAGATTCCCTCCAGTTGCCCAAGGAGGAGAATGTCTCCCTCTATGTAGGTCTGGCTACCATCTACCTGAAACTCAATGATTTTGATGCATCGCTCAAGTGCTATCAGCAGACGGAAGCCCAGCTTCCGCAGATGTCGCTGGCTATGCAGGCGTATTATCTGAACAATTATGGCAACTACTACTATTATAAGAAAGACTATGCCCAGTCGCTCCGCAAATTCCTGCAGCTGAAGCAGTTGCTGGAGAAGCACAAGAAGGACGACTGCTTCGACATGTATCTCTGCAAGCTGAATATGGCAGATGTGTATCTCAATCTGGACAGCATTGCCCAGTCGGAGAAATATCTTGCTGAGAGCGAGCCTTTCATGGTGGCTAACTACGATCGGGAGGCGGTATATTACTGTAATACGATTCATATCGGTCAGGACGTGAAGAAGGGGGATATGGCGGCTGTTACCCGCATCCTAAACAGCGAAAGGCAGCAGTTCGGAGAGGATATCAGCAATCTCGTAGCCTTCAATCTCCGCCAGATCCGCAATCAGTATCTGCAGCGATATTACCTTGCCAAGGGTGATTACCGCATGGCATTCGAGAATCTTCGCCGGGATATGCAGAAGAATGATTCGCTGGAGCACAACAGAATCAAGATGAGAGCTTCTGAAATTATGGATCGCTTTACCCAGGATACGCTGAAACTGCATCACGACCTGCTGATTGAGCACAAGACGGCACAGTTGAACCAGACCCGCTTCATCGCCCTGGCGGTGGTGCTGCTGATTCTGCTGCTGTGCATGTTCTTCGTCATCAAGAGCATGCGTTCCGGCAAGCGACTCGAAGAGAGCAGGCATCGTGTACTGCAGTTGAAGCTGGAAGGGGCAAGAAACCGAATCTCCCCTCATTTCGTCTTCAATGTCCTCAACAACAAGATTCTGCATGCCGGTACGGCGGAAGCCGACGAGCTGATGGGGCTTGCCCGCTTGATACGCAGCAACCTCGACCTGTCCTGCCAGCCGAAGGTATCTCTAGCCGCAGAGATCGGTTTCGTGAAGCAGTATCTGGCGGTGGAAACTCCGCTGATGGGCGATAATTTCGATTTCTCGCTGCAGATAGATCCCGAAGTGGATGTGGAGAATACGTATATCCCGTCTATGTTTGTCCAGATTCTCGTAGAGAATGCCCTGGTTCACGGGCTGAGAGGCTGGGAGGGAAGGAAGATCTTGCAGGTAAAGGTAGGTAGAAAGCAGCCGGGCTATACCGTGGTTTCCGTGCTGGATAACGGCAGGGGATTCGATATCCGCCAGAAGGGGAAGAAGCGTACCGGACTGGGCATCATCACCCAGACCCTGGCAGTGGTGAACGAGCATAATCGCCGTAAGATGACCTTCTCGCTGCAGAACCGGAAGGCAGAAGACGGCAGCGTGGCTGGATGTCTGGCGCAGGTATGCATACCCGATGGCTTCGTGATGTAGCAGGACTTGCGGAATTTGAATATAAACAATATAATAAGGTGTATGAAAGTTGTAATCATAGACGACGATAAATCTTCAGGCAAGGCTTTGGCAGATTTATTGGAAACGAAATACGATATGGAGGTGCTGGGATGCGCGCTCTGTGGGCTTGACGGCCTGGCGATGGTAAACAGGTACCAGCCCGATGTGCTCTTCCTGGATGTCCAGCTGCCCGATGTGAATGGCTTGGATTTCCTGGATAAGCTGTCGGGATTCGTGCACCGCCGCTGCCAGGTGGTGATGTACACGGCATACGATGAATATATCCTGACAGCTTTCCGCAAGAAGGCTTTCGATGTGCTGCTCAAGCCTATCAATCCCCAGGAGCTGGATACCATCGTCAGACGACTGGAGAAAGAGGCTGAGAAAGAAGCAGAGAAAGAAGCAGAGAAAGAGGCTGAGAGAGTAGTAGGGGCTGGCGTGAAGAACGCACCCGTTGCTAACGGCAAGCTGCTCTTCTATACCAACTCCGTGGATTTCAGACTGGTGGATAAGGAGAATGTCTGCCTCTTCCAGTATAATCACGAAGTGAGATGCTGGGAGGTGGTGGTAGCTGACAACAGGAAGCCTATCAGGCTGAAACGCAGCGTGAAGAGCACCGACCTGCTTGCGCTCGCCCCTCATTTTATGCAGGTAAACCAGAAGTTCATCGTCAACATCAATTACCTCATCGAGGTGGTTGACAATGTGTGCCATTTCTATCCTCCTTTCGATGAAATCGACTATGTAAAGGTGGGCAGACTCTATAGAAAGAAATTGATTGATAGATTCTTAAGTATTTAAAAACATAATAATTATGATGAGAAATAAGTATTCGGTCATCATCATGATGATTGCCCTCTTCGGAGGACAGACAGCCCTGGCACAGAAGGCAGGACGCGTAAAGAAGCAGAAAACGAAGGTACAGACGGAAGAAGTAAAGGCTGTGGTTCAGGAGGAACAGCCTGCAGTGCCGGAGAAAGTCATTCCAGAAACTCCTCCCGTTCCGCAAGACCGGCTGGACACCCTCTATTACAACAAGAGTTGGAAGGTAACCCCTAACAAGGCTTTCGCCAACTATTATCGCCTGGCGCTCTATCCTGCTGATTCTACGGCAGCCAAGGAGTTCCGCACCTACTATATGAGCGGCGAACTGCAGGGCGAAGGCTGCTTTGTGGTCCTCGACAGGAAGGATGATGCCAAGAGCCAGTTTGCCGGCACCTTTACCACCTATTTCAAGGATGGACAGGTAGAGCAGAAGAAGACCTATCAGGCAGGACTGCTCTCGGGCGAATATACCTCTTATTATAATAACGGCAACGTGAAGGAGCATTTCTTCATGAACCAGGGCAAGAAGATGGGGGTAGGAGCCTCTTTCACGGAGAACGGCAGGGTGTGCACCCTTACTCCCTACAAGAATGATATCCCTGAAGGATTTTTTGTAGTGGTGGATGCCGACGGCAACTATTCCAAGTATTCGCTCACCGACCACCAGCCTATCCTGGAAACCCCTTCGCCTGATGAAATCCTCACCGAGTATAAGAACGGTGTGGCATGGCCTTACTACAACAAGAACGGACTCATCGTGGGCGTGAGCAATTCGATGGTAGATGAGAACATCGGCGATTACCGCGAAATCGGCGTCTTCATCGTCAACAAGAGCATGATCAATGTGGATATCGACCCTTCTCAGATTGAAATCTACGATATGAAGGGCGGCAAGCGAAAGGATTTCGAACTGGTGAGCGCTGATGAGTATGACAAGAAAATCTTCAAGTTCAAGAAGAAGGTGGCTAAGCGTGCGGTAAAGAACAAGGCGATAGTGCAGACCGAACGTGAGAACAATGTGAATGCCAACCTGGGCGCACAGGTGTTTGATGCCGGAACCTCCAATACGCTGAAGGATTTCCAGACCCGTATCTGCCGGATGCAGCAGCTGGAAGACGGCAACCGCATGAAGTATTCCGACAAGATGCCTGAGGACCTGGGCTATCTGGAGCGCACCACCATCCATCCGGGCGAAGTGGTTTCGGGCTATCTCTATACCACCGACCGCAAGGCTGCCGATCTCTTTGTCAAGGTAAAGATCAAGGGCATCGACTATCTCTTCGAGTGGAAGGCAAGCAAGAAGAAATAACGTGTGTGAGATGTGAATACTAACGATTAAAAAAATAATGTAATGATGAAAAAGATTTTGATGATGGCCATTTTGTGCCTCGTATTTACAACAAGTGGTTTTGCACAGTTCAAGAGAACTGCATTCAATCATGTGGGTCTGAATGCAGGCGTGGGTACCGAAGGTATCAGCATAGGTGTTGCGGCTCCTATCTCCAATTTCGTGGAGCTGGAGGCAGGCGTGGATATTCTGCCTAAGATGCTCAAGATATCTGAGCAGATGAACATAGAGGCAGATGCCTCTATCATCGTTCAGGGACAGTCGGTGAGGATTCCTGATTCACCGGTGGATGTGGATGCTGATTTCTCCCGTACAGCCTTTCATGCCAAGGCGAATATCTATCCTTTCGGCGGCAACAGCAAGTTCTTCGTGGCTGCCGGCTTCGCTTTTGGCGGTGCCAAGATTGCCAAGCTGAGCGGTCACAGCGATGATCTGGCGCAGTTTATCAGTCGATATCCTGAATATTCAGATGAAATTCTGAACCACGTAGGTGCGGAACTCTCGGATTATAATATCAAGTTCGACAAGAATGGTAATATCAATGCCGACCTGCGCTGCAATTCCTTCCGCCCTTATCTCGGTCTGGGCTTCGGAAGAGTGGTTCCCAAGAACCGTCTGGGCTTCCGCTGGGAGATCGGCTGCCAGTATATGGGCAAGCTGAAGATCTATCAGAACGGCGAGAAGGTAGATGTCAGGAAAGCTCTCAATGATTCGATGGGTGAAGATGGCGGCGACATCGCCGATATCGTGGATAAAATCCAGTTCTATCCTGTGCTCAAGTTGCAGATTGTGGGCAGAATCCTGTAATCAAAATAAGAAAAGTTTGAATTATACATAAAAAAACGGGCAAAATGGTAGCAGTTAGCCAATTATTTCGTAACTTTGCACCCGCAAACTTATAAAATAATAAAAGAAGAATGGCTAATTTGAGATTTGAGGTTGTAGCCGAGGCCTTTAAAAAGAGACCTGTTGAGGTGGAAACTCCCAAGGTGCGCCCTTCGGAGTACTTCGCCAAGTATGTATTCAACCGCCAGAAGATGTACAAGTATCTGCCATCTGATGTGTACGAGAAACTCATCGATGTGATAGACAACGGTAATCGTCTGGACCGTTCCATCGCGGATGCCGTGGCTGCCGGCATGAAGCTCTGGGCTGAGGAAAACGGGGTAACACATTATACTCACTGGTTCCAGCCATTGACAGAAGGTACTGCCGAGAAGCACGATGCCTTCGTGGAGCACGATGGTAAGGGAGGTATGATTGAGGAATTCTCCGGCAAGCTGCTGGTGCAGCAGGAACCGGATGCCAGCTCATTCCCTAACGGCGGTATCCGTAACACCTTCGAGGCTCGCGGCTATTCTGCATGGGATCCTACATCGCCAGTGTTCATCATCGACGATACCCTCTGTATCCCTACCATCTTTATATCTTATACAGGTGAGGCGCTGGACTACAAGGCTCCATTGCTCCGCTCGCTCCATACACTGAGCGAGGCGGCTACCGAGGTGTGCCACTACTTCTACCCACAGGTAAAGAAGGTGCAGACCAATCTCGGATGGGAGCAGGAGTACTTCCTGGTAGATGAGAGCCTCTATTCGGCACGTCCCGACCTGATGCTCACCGGACGCACTCTGATGGGTCACGATTCGGCTAAGAACCAGCAGATGGACGACCATTATTTCGGAACCATCCCAGAGCGCGTGCAGGCTTTCATGAAGGATCTTGAAATCCAGGCACTCGAGCTCGGCATCCCTTGCAAGACCCGCCATAACGAGGTGGCTCCTAACCAGTTTGAGCTGGCACCTATCTATGAGGAGTGCAATCTTGCTGTAGATCACAACATGCTCCTGATGAGTCTGATGAAGCGTGTGGCTCACAAGCACGGTTTCCGTGTGCTGCTTCACGAGAAGCCATTCGCCGGCGTCAACGGTTCCGGCAAGCACAACAACTGGAGCCTCTGCACCGATACCGGTGTGCTGCTGCATGCAGCAGGCAAGACTCCTGAGGATAACCTCCGCTTCGTAGTCTTCATCGTAGAGACCCTGATGGGTGTATATAAGCACAACGGACTGCTGAAGGCATCCATCATGAGTGCAACCAATGCCCACCGTCTGGGAGCCAACGAGGCACCTCCAGCCATCATCTCCTCATTCCTGGGCAAGCAGCTCACCGATCTGCTCGACCATATCGAGAAGGCAGACAAGGAAGAGCTCTTTGCCCTGGCTGGCAAGAAGGGTATGGAACTGGATATCCCTGAGATTCCGGAGCTGATGATTGATAATACTGACCGCAACCGTACCTCACCATTCGCCTTTACCGGCAACCGCTTCGAGTTCCGTGCCGTAGGTTCTGAGGCAAACTGTGCATCTTCTCTCATCGTATTGAATGCAGCCGTAGCTGAGGCGCTCGAGAACTTCAAGGCTCGCGTGGATGCCTTGATAGCCAAGGGCGAGGACCAGACATCGGCTATCATCGACATCGTAAGAGAGGACATCAAGACCTGCAAGCCTATCCGCTTCGACGGCAACGGCTATTCTGACGAGTGGAAGGAAGAGGCTCAGAAGCGTGGCTTGGACTGCGAGGCATCCTGCCCGGTAGTCTTCGACCGCTACCTGGACAAGGAGAGCATCGAGATGTTTGCCAAGACCAACGTGATGAGCGAGAGTGAGCTGAAGGCGCGCAACGAGGTGAAGTGGGAGACCTATACCAAGAAGATTCAGATTGAGGCTCGTGTGATGGGCGACCTGACCATGAACCACATCATCCCTGTGGCTACCCACTATCAGAGCCGTCTGGCAAAGAATGTAGAGGGTATGATTCACATCTTCGGTGGCGAGGAAGGCAAGAAGCTGACTGCCCGCAACGTGAAGATCATCCGTGAGATAGCCGAGCGCACCGAGTCGATAGAGCGTGGTGTTGAGGCATTGGTGGATGCCCGCAAGGTAGCCAACAAGATAGAGAGCGAGCGTGAGAAGGCTGTAGCCTATCACGATACGGTAGCTCCGAAGATGGAGGAAATCCGCTATCAGATCGACAAGCTGGAGCTGCTCGTAGCAGATGAACTCTGGACCTTGCCGAAGTATCGTGAGCTGCTGTTCATCCGCTAAAGCTGATTCCGTATCAATTCCGTGCGTAATCGGTACAGCAGGATGCTCTTCCGATAACTCCGCGTAATCCGATGAATAAAAATAAAGAATAAATAAAAAAAAAGAGGATGTGTCATTAACTTATGGCACACCCTCTTTTTTTGAGAAGCAATTGATAAAAAATCTAAGATACCTCGAGCAGTTCTACGACATGCAGCTCGTTACGCCCAGAGAGGCGGCAATAGCGGTCAAGATAGATATTACTATCTGAAATACAGTTTTCCAGGTTTCTTTCTTCATACGCAGTTTTTTTAGTAATTAATGATTAGTGATTATTGATTAATTCCGTTAGGCGTTTCGGCGGATTTGCAATCCGCCGTTAAAAAACGTCCTAACCTATTTGTGCTCTGCGGATTTGCAATCCGCATCAAGCAAGATTTAAAAATCTACGTTGTCGCCGTTGCCGTCATCGCCGCTGTCGGTTCCGCCGGTTCCCTGCGAGGTACCACCGCCGCCCTGCGATGTTCCGCCGTTGTCCTTGTTGGTCTCGCCGCCAGTACCCTGGCTAGTACCGCCTCCACTCGGCGTGTTCTCAGAGCCACCGCCGCCATCTGCTCCTGATGTATAATCATCGTATGCCACGATCTTGGTGAGCTTCTTAAGCTCGGCGTTGCTCCATGATTTCGTGTTTCTTACAATAAGATGCACTCCCTGCACGCTAGCCGCCGTCACCTTCTCCTTGCTCACCTCGCCACGCGAAGTCATACCGATGGAGAACAATCCGAGATCAGAGAAACGCACACTCTTGCCATCCAGAATCAGATGCTTCAGGCAATCCAGCGTATCCATCAGCACACCGTGGATAGTTCCTCGGCTGTATGGAGAGTTGTGCTCAGAGATATGAGTCACGAAGTCCTCGAAACTCATCTCACGGTCGCTCACGGCAGTAGCATACCAGAGCTTCTTACCAGCGTTCTCACCCGTCTGAGGGGTACGCATAATCTTACGATACTTACTAGTTCCTTGTCCCATAGTCAATCAGTTTTTTAAAGGGTTAATAATTTATCTTTGACGATGCAAAGGTACTGCAAATATCTGATACCGCCAAAAATCGCCCCGCAGAGTTCTGTTAAACGCCGTTAACATTTGCACCGTTTTCCGTTAATAAAAACAAGTCTATCAGTTAGCTATGAGAAAACTATGAGTAACCAAGAGTTTCCCTATGTTTTCTCAGAAGTTCCCCTGTGGTCTCGGCAGAGTGATTTTTCGGTAGAAGCGGTTACGGTTACAGAAGTTACAGTTTTCCGAATCCCCTTTCCCTTCTTTCGTCTTTAGAAAGAGATTATAAATATATATTTTATATATTTATAATCTATATATACATACTTACAATCCGTAAGCTCCCGAACCCCCAGTTTACCCCCTCCAGGAAAACTGTAACTTCTGTAACCGTAACCACTGTAACCACCTCCACCGCCTCTTGATACTTTTCTAAGAAGAGCAGGAATCATCACATTTTCTCAACTTTTATCAGAAAACTCTTGCAGGTATGAAAATAAAGTCGTAACTTTGCGGTAGAGATTTTAAAGACAGATGATTATGAAGCAGGTAGAAGAAAGATATATCAGTTTGTTGACCGATTTCGGTTTCAAGCGAATTTTCGGATCAGCTCCCAACAAGGAACTGCTGATCTGTTTCCTCAACAGCTTGTTTAATGGCAGACAGGTTGTTAAGGACGTGAAGTATCTGAATCCGGAGAACGTGGGCGACATCTACACCGACCGCAAGGCCATCTTTGACGTATATTGCGAAGGAGAAAAT
>UQWP01000011.1 GCA_900544825.1 uncultured Prevotella sp.
TGACCAACTTTTTATAGTTAAGTTTTCATAAGCATTTCTTAATATAAGTTATTGATTTACAGACGATTAAATATTAATTTAACGCAGTATTGATTATAGAATCCATCAATATTAGAATACATCAATAAAGGTGAACTTCACGCCGATGCGGCGGTATTCTCCACCCTTGTTCTCAGATACTTCGATATAAGTATCATAAGAGGTCTTCATCTTCTGGAGTGCTGGGATATTCTTCTCGATATAATCCTTCACACCCATGGCACGCAAGTAAGCCAGCTGGTCGTTCTCGCCGATACCGGTAGATTTGGTTACGGTGATATTGCTCAGTTCGCCGTTCTTGTGTACTGGTTCCTGCTCGAAGTCGCCATAGCAGCCATCGTATGCCACGGTGCGGCTGAATGGCAAGGCATCTGCCATACCGGTAATCTGAACCTTCACCTGCTTGCCCTCTGTGGTATATTTGGCGAAATCTTCCTCCAGAGCCTTCTTCACGATGGCGAGCATTGCCTGAGCGGCATTGGATTCTTCTACCTTGAAGCGACCTGGTGCGAAGTCATCCTTGGCAGAGAACTCCTCATCTACTGTATAAGATACATCTACATCATAGTTGAAGATGTTCTTACCTGATGCATCGGTGGCGTTGGCTACCTTGGTGTGCACATCAATCTTGGTATGATCGGAGATGATGTTCTGCTCCTGGGCATTCTTCATGATCTTGTTCTTGATTTCCTCAAGCTTCAACTCCTCCATCTTCGCACCCTGAAGCTGCTCGAATGGTACGAAGTTGTCGTCTGACTCCAAGAATGCCAATGACTTACGCTCGGTGTTGTCGAACACGTATTTCTTGCCGGTCTTCTTGTTGATAACCTCGGTATATACAAGCTCGAACTCATCCTTGTCGTTCAATCCATACTGGGTATTGGTGAATTCCAGGCTTCCTACATCCATGCCTTCCAATTCGCTTACAGGTACTGTCAAGTAGATGCTTGGCATGTTGTTGAATTCCAGGGTCAACATGTTCATCTCTGAGTTATAGTTACCGAGCTTCACGTCGGATGTGGTGAGGAGATTATCTGCCATGTTGGTAGCAATCTGAGACTCAAAGAGGCGCATCTGCTTCAATCTTGACTCCTCGTTCACACGGGCATTGTAGTCGTCAAGGCTCTCGCCTTCCATACGCTTCATCCACTCATCCATACGGCTGTTCAGCTCATCCTTCAGTTTCTCCTGGCGGTTAGGACTCAGGAATCCTACCGGAGTAAAGACGATGCCGTTGGTATAGTTGTGTACCAGGTAGATATCATTCTTCACGTTCTTTGAGAAGTTGATGTACTTGATTCTGCCTTCCTTTGCATCCACGTACTGGCGGTCGTCCTCATTGAGCAGGTTGATGAAAGCCACACGCTGGTCGCCTGTTACGATAGCCAGATACTTGTTTTCCGGGTGGAAGAAGCATCTTTCGGCGATACCCATGGCATCGAAGTGCTTGCTCACGGTGAAAGTCTTGGTATCATATACATCGCAGGTTCCGTCTGCTGCGAGGACTGCCATCTGCTTACTGTTGCTTGAGAAGGCTACGTCCTTGAAATCAGCCTTGAGCGGAAGGGTGGTGCGCACGGTTTCATTTTCCAGGTTGATGACCTGAAGCTTGTTCTTGGTGCTGGCGATGAGGAAGAATCCGTTAGGGCTTGCATCGAGACGGGTAGCTGGTTCGTTGATGGCGAAACTCTTTACCTCGCGTGTCTTGCGGGTTTCAAAGATGTGGATTTTGGAATCCGATCCCATTACGTAGAGGAACTTGGCATTTGGTGAATAGCAGATAGCCAATGGCTTGAATAGCTTGTTGGTAGCAATCTTGCCCAATTGCTGATCCTTGGTCATCAAACTAAATACATCTACGGTATTCTTGTCCTTCTTGCTGTCGATGAAGGCATACGAGCTACCACTTGGGTTGATGGTAAGCGCATTGATGCGATTACCCGTGTACATCAGGTAGTTACGCATATTATAGATTTCTTTGCCATTGTAGTAGTAGTAACCACTGTAGTAGTTGGCAAGTCCTTCTGGTACCTTATCGAATTTTACCTTGATTTCGTGCAGCTGCTTTTTCTCAGCCTCCTGTGCAGAGGGGCTGAGTGCAGTGCATCCTAACAGGCATGCTATTGCTAATGTTGTCTTTTTCATGCGATATTTTTAAGTTTTACTTTGTTCCCAATACGTTATCAAGTTTCTTGTGCAGCTCCGCACTCTCGTTTTCGAGGCTCTGGCGGATGGCATTCTTGGCTGCAGCCTTAGCCATTGCTCCGTTGTATGCGATGCGTACGAGTACTTCCTTGTTCTTGTTCTTCAAGGTGCGGTAGCACTCCATGACAGTGATGGTTCTGCCGATGCTCTGTACGATGAGGCTCTTGCTGGCCATGATACTCTTGGTAACGGTAACTGCTTCTTCCATGGCAAGCTGCTGGGTAGCTACAGAGTTGTCTATAAGACCTGAAACTTCTGTCTGGATCTGAGCAGCAAGGTTCTGCTTGGCCAGTTCCATGGCTTGCATCTTGGCACCGTCATAGTTCTCACCGATACTCATGGCTTCACCCATGATATACATTGGGTACATGGATTCGTCATACTGATACTGCATAGCGTATGACTTATCCAACTGCTTTTCGAGTGGGAGGGCACCAGGAGCTGTCTGCCAACCTTCTTTCTGAAGTTTCTTGGCTTCTTTCTTAGCAGCCTTTGATGCTTTCTCATTGAGTTCAGACTTAGATGCCTTGAGCATCTCCAAGCGTTCTTTTCTTAAGTCCTTAGCATTCTGTGCCTGGGCAAATGAACTGATAGGCGCTGCCATCAGGCAGAGCAAACCTACAAGAAAAGATAGATGTTTCATAAGCTTTGATTTTTTTTATATCATCATTATTCTTTTTCTTTGCAAAGGTAGGGAAAAAAAGCCAATATCTGTTGGTTCATTTTGGTTCAATTCTCCTTGCCTTACCTATACTTGATAGATTTCTGCTATAAATATACAAAAAAATAATTAAAGAATCTCATAAACCTATAAAAAAAGCCGCAAATGGCTCGTTTTTTACCATTTGCAGCTATTTTTTGTTTATTTGAACGCTAGGAAAGGCTTCTTCTTGTTGTTCATTGAAGTCTTTCTTGTTGCTCTTTGAAGTCTTTCTTCTTTCTTTTTAAGTCTTTTCCTAAAGAGCTGATGCTCTTTTTAATGCGCTTCCAGCCAGTTCTTTCCCCAGCCGGCATCCGCAATCAGAGGAACCTTGAGCTTATAGGCATTCTCCATTTCCTCTATTACGATTTTCTCTACCTTCTCTTTTTCCTCTGGATAGACAGAGAAGTTGAGTTCATCGTGTACCTGAATGATCATCTTACTCTTGATGCCCTCTGCCTTGAATCGGTTGAAGATCTTCACCATGGCAACTTTGATGATGTCGGCTTCTGATCCCTGGATAGGGGCATTGATGGCATTGCGCTCTGCAAAGCCTCTTACTGTGCCGTTCCTGCTGTTGATATCCGGCAGGTAGCGGCGACGGTGGAAGAGGGTTTCGGCATAGCCTTTCTCCCTGGCTATCTCTTTCGACTTCTCCATATAGGCATGTACGCCCGGGAAGGTGCGGAAGTAATCTTCTATGATTTGCTTCGCCTCTCGGTTCTCTATGTTCATGCGCTGGGCAAGGCCGAAGGTGGTGATGCCGTAGATGATACCGAAGTTGGCCGTCTTTGCTTTCTTGCGCTGGGCATCGGTTACGTCCTTGATGTCTTCATGCCAGATCTTGGCTGCAGTAGCAGCGTGGATGTCTGATCCTTCCAGGAATGCTTCTACCATATTAGGATCCTCACTCAGGTGTGCCATGATACGGAGCTCTATCTGGGAGTAATCTGCTGAAAAGAACAGACAACCCGGTTCTGGGATAAAACATCTTCTAATCTCCTTGCCATCATCATCGCGCACAGGGATATTCTGCAGGTTTGGATCACTGGATGACAGGCGACCCGTAGCGGTGATGGTTTGGTTGAAAGAGGCATGAATATGACCTGTACGAGGATTGATGAGCTTAGGAAGTGCATCTACGTAGGTTCCCAACAGTTTCTTTAATCCTCTGTAGTTCAGAATTTCATCTATGATAGGACTCTTGCTGCGCAATTGCTGCAATACTTCCTCACTCGTTACATACTGTCCCGTCTTCGTCTTCTTTGGCTTTTCCACAATCTTCATCTTGCCGAAGAGAATCTCGCCTACCTGACGTGGAGAACCGATGTTGAAAGATTCGCCTGCCAACTCATAGATGTGATGTTCTATCTCATTGAGTCGGTTGGTTAAATTATTAGACGTTTCCTTCAATGTGTCTGTATCGATGCATACGCCAGTCATCTCCATGTGGGCAAGAACAGGCACCAACGGCATCTCCACATTCCAGAATAAGTCCTCGCACTCTATCTCCTTGAGCTTTGGTTCGAGTACATTCTTCAGGCGCAGGGTGATGTCGGCATCTTCTGCTGCATACTCGTAAACTTCTGCCGGAGACAGGTCGCGCATCGATTTCTGGTTCTTTCCCTTAGGACCTATCAACTCTTCTATGTGAACCGTCTGGTATTTGAGATATACCTCGGCGAGGTAATCCATGTTGTGATAAAGTTCCGGCTGGATGAGATAATGAGCAATCATCGTATCAAACATCTTTCCCTGTATCTCCACTCCGTAGTTCATCAGCACTTCGTAATCGTACTTGATGTTTTGTCCCACTTTCAGGATTTCCGGGTTCTCGTAGAGCGGTTTGAAGATGTTTACGAATTTTAAGGCTTCTTCACGTTTTGCAGGAATTGCTACGTAGAAAGCCTCTTTCTCCTTTACCGCAAAGCTCAATCCCACCAATTCTGCATCTATTGCAGAGGTGGAAGTGGTCTCGGTATCTAAACTGAGAATTGATGATGTAATCAAATAATCATAAAGTTTCTGTGCATCTTCTTCTGTTTCAATGAGTTTGTATGTGTGAGTAACCGTTTTAATGGTTTCAAAACTTGTATTTTCCTGCTCTTCCTGACCATCGCCTTGCTGTGCGCCAAAGAGATCAAGCTCTCCTGTAGCCTTTGTTTGCACTTTTTGAGGTTTTTTAAGAACGCGCTTGGCGAACGACTTAAACTCCAGATCGGTGAAGATTTCATCCAACTTGGCATTGTCGGGTTCTTCCAGTTTCAGATCTTCCATCTTGAGCTCTACCGGTACGTCGGTTCTGATGGTTGCCAGGAACTTTGAAATCTTGATGTCCTCAATGGCGCCCTCTACTTTTTCGCGGAGCTTGCCTTTCACCTCGGCGCTGTTTTCTATCAATCCCTCTATGCTTCCAAACTGGTTGATGAGTTTGATGGCAGTCTTCTCTCCAACACCTGGGCATCCTGGGAAGTTGTCGGCAGAGTCACCCATCAGTGCTAGAAGATCGATAACCTGGAGTGGGGAAGAGATGCTGTATTTTTCTTCTATCTCTGCCACTCCCAGCTTCTCGTAACCACCTCCATGGCGAGGTCGGAACATAAATACGTTGTCTCTTACCAGCTGGGCATAATCCTTATCCGGTGTGAGCATGTAGGTTTCGATATCCATCTCGCCTGCCTTCAAGGCAACGGTACCAATGATATCATCCGCCTCGAAACCATCCACCTGGAGGATAGGAATATGATAAGCCTCCAGGATATTCTTGATGATAGGTACCGAGAGCTTGATGTCTTCCGGTGTCTCTTCTCGCTGTGCTTTATACGCAGGAAAAGCCTCGTGACGGAAGGTTTTGCCATGGTCGAAAGCCACCGCAATATGGGTTGGCTTCTCCTTAGTGAGTATCTCGTTGAGGGTATTGCAGAAGCCCATTACACACGAAGTATTAAGTCCCTTCGAATTGATTCGAGGGGCTTTCATAAAGGCATAATACGACCTATAAATGAGCGCATATGCGTCTAAAAGGAACAATTTATCCATAATATTCATTTTTATGGTGTAAAATTACTAAAAAAATGCGATATTTCAAGAATAAATGCGTAATTTTGTATCAAATTTCAGAATTAATGGACTATTTATCACTTATTAAGCAGCCTATTGAGGCAGAATTGGCAGATTTTGTTGATTTGTTCAACAAATCTTTGATGCATAGCGACGGCCTCCTTTCCCAGGTGCTCGACCATATCCGTCAGCGCGCTGGTAAACGAATGCGCCCTATGCTCATCCTGCTGATGGCACGAAATTTCGGCAAGGTTTCAGAGGTTACCCAGCATTCAGCAGTCGGTTTGGAGTTGCTCCATACCGCCTCTCTTGTGCATGATGATGTGGTAGATGAAAGCGGCGAGCGTCGTGGTCAGGCAAGTGTGAATGCTACTTATAATAATAAGGTAGCTGTGCTTGTTGGTGACTATATGCTTTCTACTGCTTTGCTCAATGTTTCCTATTCACACTCCGAGGAAATCGTACGCTATCTGGCAGAATTGGGTCGTATCTTGTCGAATGGCGAGATACTTCAGCTCAACAGTATTAGTAATGATGAAATCTCAGAAGAGATATATTATCAGGTAATCAAACAGAAAACAGCTGCTCTCTTTGAGGCTTGTGCAGGTATTGGTGCAATGTCAACCCATGCTTCTGCCGTAGAGACTGAAGAGGCTAGGCGTTTCGGTCAGAACCTGGGTATTATTTTCCAGATTCGTGATGACATCTTTGATTATTACGACTCCAAGGAGATAGGTAAACCTACCGGAAATGATATGACCGAGGGTAAGCTTACGCTTCCTGTAATCTATGCCTTGAAATCTACTGGTGATGAGGAGATGCTGAAGCTTGCACGAAAGGTGAAGGCTCGTACAGTATCCAGAGAGGAGATTGCTCAGCTGGTAGCATTTACCAAGGAAAACGGCGGTATCGAATACGCTGATAAGCGTATGTGGGATTTCCATGCCGAGGCGATGACTTTCCTCGATACCTATGTGGAGGATAAGTGCATCTATAATGCGCTGAAGGCTTATCTGGATTTTGTGATTGAACGCAAGGCGTAATATCATTTAATCACACTACTTTGATTTATTAAAACTTGATATACATTAAAAAGGGGTGGTTCTCTCGTAGAGAATCAGCCCTTTATCTTTTTCTATCAAGGTCTTGTGCACCTTGATTCGTGGTTTGTCTATCTACCCTTGAATCAAGGTTTTGTTGGTACTATCGCCTTTTTAGAAGTACTTGATTTCCTTTCCTACAAGCTCGCTCAAGAGGAGGTTGGTAAGGCGTGAGGTTCCGAGGCGCAACCACTCGTTAGTAAGCCACTTTTCACCCAAAACTTCCTTCACGATGGTGTAGTAAACCACTGCATCGTGAACGGTGTTGATGCCGCCAGCTGGCTTGAAACCAATCTGGATACCAGTCTTCTCATAATATGCCTTGATTGCCTGGCACATTACGTAAGCTGCTTCTGGGGTTGCTGAAATCTTCTCCTTACCGGTAGAAGTCTTGATGTAATCAGAACCAGAGTACATGGCGAGAATAGAAGCCTTCATGATGTTGCTGCAGTTCTTCAGGTCGCCTGTTTCCAGGATACACTTCATCTTATGCTCGCCGCAGGTTGCCTTCAGCTCCTGGATATCGTCGCAGAGGCCTTCGTAATCCTCGCTGAAGAACTTGCCTACTGGCATAACGATATCCACCTCTGTAGCGCCATCCTTGATGGCCATAGCTGTCTCGGCAATCTTTACCTCGATGAATGTCTGAGATGATGGGAAATTGCCGCTTACTACTGCGATTTCTACGCCATCTACCTCCAAACTCTGACTGATAAGTCTTGCGAAGTTAGGGTAGGTGCATACGGTTGCTACGTGAGGAAGTTCTGGATAATCCTTAGCAAACTGGTTTACCTTCTCAATCATAGCCAGAATGCTTTCCTCTGTATCTTCTGTATGGAGAGATGTAAGCTCGATGCTGCCAAAGAGGAATTTCTTCACCTCCATGGTCTCGTTTTCTGCTACCTTCTCGTCAAGAATCTTCTTTACTTCTGCTGCTACTTCCTCGTCGTTGAGGTTGCAGTTATACTGTTTCAAGACAGATAAATACTTATCGTCTGACTCGCTGTATTGTCCCTGCTGCTGTGCAAGAACCTGTTCTTTAATGCTGCTCATACTTAATGTTACTTTTTTAATTATTAAAGTTGAGTTATCTATATTATTCTTTAAATTTCGGTTTTACTCCTTCAATTTTTGGGGTGTTATTCCTTCAATTTTGAATCATTATGATCCTTCAATTTCGGATTATTCTTATGTCTTTCCGAATCCCTTTGGGTCTTTTTGTCGATGCTTTTCTGGAGCTCTTCCGTAAGATCGACACCCGTTTGGTTAGCCAGACAAATAAGAACCCAGAGAACGTCAGCCATTTCCTCTCCGAGGTTAGGCTTTTCGCCCTTCTTGAAGCTCTGGTCGCCGTATGTTCGGGCGATGACACGAGCTAGTTCTCCTACTTCTTCCGTAAGACAAGCCATATTGGTAAGTTCGCTGAAATAGCGAACGCCATATTCCTTAATCCACTTATCTACTGCTTCCTGTGCTTCTTTTATAGTCATTTTCTTACTCCTTATTATGAGTATCCATCATGATGGTAACTGGACCGTCATTCAGTAATTCTACCTTCATATCGGCACCAAATTCACCTGTTCCTACTGGTTTTCCGAGTGCATCAGATAGCTTCTTGCAGAACTCTTCATAGAGTGGAACACTGATTTCGTGCTTGGCGGCTCTGAGCCAGCTAGGGCGGTTTCCCTTCTTGTAGCTGGCAAATAGGGTGAACTGGCTAATCACCAGAATCTCGCCGTTTACATCCATGATAGAGCGGTTCATTACGTGATTCTCATCGTCGAAAACACGAAGGCCAATAACCTTTCTTACCAACCAATCTACATCTTCTGAAGTGTCGCTTTCCTCAACGCCGAGAAGAATCAGATAGCCTTGTTTGATGGCTGATTTAACTTCTCCTTCGATGGTCACAGAGGCATGACCGACACGTTGTATTACTATTCTCATATTACTACTTTGAACTTTGAATGTTGAACATTGAACTTTATGAATAGCATCTTGTGGAATCCAGGGTTCTGTTCAATCTTTATTATTATTATAGTATAGTTTCAACTGCAAATATACTACTTTTATTTCATATTCTCGCTCTTTTCTGCGAAATATTTCACGAGAATCTCTGCTTTGTGAGGTCCTAATACCTCTGCTAGTTCTTCTAGGCTTGCTTCCTTTATCTTTTTCATACTCTTGAACTTGTTCAGAAGCGCTTCTTTTGCCTTAGGACCGATGCCTTTGATGTCGTCTAACTCTGAATGGAGAGCATGCTTGCTGCGCTTGTCGCGATGGAAGGTGATGGCGTATCTGTGTACCTCGTCCTGTATCTGCGTCAATACCTTGAAAAGCTCGCTTTCTGGTGGTAGAGCGATGGTTTGCGGTGGGAAACCGTAGAGGAGTTCGTTGGTGCGATGGCGGTCATCCTTGGCAAGACCTGCGATGGGGATTTTCAGGTGCAGCTCATCTTCTACCACTTCTCTAACTACCTCCATCTGACCCTTGCCGCCATCGGTAATGATAAGGTCGGGAAGTGGTGTTTCTTCCTCTATCATGCGACTGTATCTTCGTCTTACTACCTCCTGCATCGAAGCGTAATCATCCGGTCCTTCCACCGTCTTGATGTTGTATTTACGGTAGTCTTTTCGGGATGGTTTCATACCTTTATATACGATGCAGCCAGCTACGGCATCTGCGCCCGATATGTTGGAATTATCGAAGCATTCTATCTGATAAGGCAGCTTTGGCAGCTTTAGTTTTGCCTGCAATTCCTTCATCAATCGGGTTTGCTTTTGCTCAGGATTCAGCTTTTCCGCCTGCTTCAAACGGTCGAATTTATACTGCTTGCAGTTCATTTCCGATAGCTCCAGAAGGTGCTTCTTGTCGCCCCTCTGAGGCACGAAGAAGGTGGCGTCTTTCAGCTTCCATTCCATCTCGAAAGGTACGATAATCTCCTTCGAAGTGGAGTGGAAACGCTCCCTGATTTCAGGTATGGCAGTAATCAGAAGTTCCTCGTCGCTCTCCTCTAGCTTGCGCTTGTACTCGTAGGTAAAGCTCTGGTTGATGGTGCCGTTTTTCACGTGAATATAGTTGATGAAGGCGTTCTTGTTGGCGTCATCATTCACGATCGTGAAGACATCCACATCGGTAATCGTATGGCTTACCACCTCGCTTTTTGCCTCAAATTCATCCAGCAACTGGTACTTCTTCTTGTATTCTTCGGCAATTTCAAAGCGGAGAAGTTCGGCATTTTTCATCATCAAATCATAGAGATATTTACTTACTTCCCGGGTATTTCCCTTCAGAATTTCACGTGCCTGGCGCATGTTTTCCTGATATTCCTCGTAGCTCTGCTTGTTGATGCAGGGTGCTCCGCAGTTATGAATATGGTACTCCAGACATGGCTTGTATTTGCCTTCAGCAACGCCTTCTTTCGTGATTGGAAAACGGCATGTGCGGGGTTTATAGAGCTTCTTGATGACCTCTAAAACGGCATACATACTGCCTATATGAGGGTAAGGTCCGAAGAAGGTTCCCACCTTTTTATTGATATGGCGAGTCTTGAAAATGCGGGGAAAATACTCGTTTGTAACGCATATAGAGGGGTAGGTTTTGCCGTCTTTCAGCAAAACATTATACCTTGGATTATACTTTTTAATAAGGCTGTTTTCCAGCAAAAGTGCATCTTCTTCGGTGTTCACGACGGTGTATGAGATGTCGAAAATCTTAGAAACAAGTACCTTTGTCTTGTATCTATCTACCTCTTTATGGAAGTAGGAAGATACTCTTCTCTTCAGATTTTTCGCCTTTCCTACATATATAATCGTATGATTCTCGTCGTAATATTGATAGCTTCCCGGTTTCTCCGGCATGCTTAAAACGATGCTTTTCAACCGGGCTAATCTTTCCTCATTTTCTTGTTTCGTCATACCTTTATGGGGTTAAAATAGGGTAAAAGAGCGTTGCTGTTTCACGTGAAACGGCAACGCCCCGTATGCTTTTTGATTGCAATAATTGTGCTTTTTAGCTGCAACGATTATGCTTTATAACTGCATTAAAGTCGATACTTCTACGTCCTCATCGAAGTTCTTTCTGCCTTCGAAATTCTCGTTTACGAGCTCGATGATGAAGTTTGCATACACCTTCTTTGGGTGGAATTTCTTCACCAGATTGCAAGCTGCCTTCATGGTTCCGCCGGTAGCGAGAAGGTCGTCGTGAAGTAGGACTACATCGTTCTCGTTGATGGCATCTTCGTGGATTTCGATGGTGTCCATACCATATTCTTTCGCATAGCTTTCCTGTACGGTTTTGCATGGAAGCTTACCCGGCTTTCGGCACAAAACAACGCCTGCACCGAGACGGATTGCCAGGGCTGAAGACATCACGAAACCGCGTGATTCGATACCTACAATCTTAGTGATTCCCTTGTCTTTGTAGATCTCATACATCTCATCGCAGATCTCTTTGAGAGACTCTGGATTCTTAAACAGGGTACTTACATCGCGGAAGTTTACACCCTTGATTGGCCAATCTGGAATGCAACGCAGATGGTCTAATAATAGCTGATTATTCATTGTCTTTTATACTATAAATTAATACTATATTTCTTGTTATTTCTTCGAATTACGGCAGTTTTTATCGGCTGTGTTCCACGGAAACGCTGAAGTTTTGCTTTAACCACAATTTACTTGATGCAAAAGAATCTAAGTTCTTTGTTATCAAATGCTTTATGTGAGAGTGGTTTCACGTGAAACATTACGAAGAATCCCTTGTTTTGCAGTTTTTTCTTGCTGAAACCGCCAATTCTTCTGCTTGCCTTCCTGGTAAGACGGGCAGTACATCTTTAGCTTATCTTCCTAGCAGGACGAGCAGTACATTGATGTCGCTTGGAGATACGCCTGGAATTCGGCTTGCCTGAGCCAAAGTATCAGGGTCGATGCGCTCGAGTTTTTGGCGTCCTTCTGTTGAAATCTCGAGAATCTCAGAGTAGTTGAAGCGTCCCTTGATTTTGATGTTCTCCAGGCGGTGCATCTTGTCGGCGATGAGTCGCTCGCGCTCGATGTATCCTTTGTACTTCATCTTGATTTCTGCCGCCTCGGCAATCTCTTCCTTTCGGTTGGCTGGTGCTTCCATTGCTGCCTTCAGGTCGGGAATGATTTCCGACAGGTTCTGGAGGTTGAGATGCGGACGAGCCACGAGGTCGATGAGTTTGCAACCGGCGCGGAGTGGAGTAGTGCCGAGTGCTTCGAGCTTCGGATTGATCTCGTCTTTCTTGATAGGATAGTTGGCGCAGAAGTCGATGATTCTTTCGATGGCATCTTTCTTCTCCATCCACCAGTCGTAACGTTCGCGCTTGGCGATGCCGAGCTTGTATGCTTTTTCCGTGAGTCGGGCATCGGCGTCGTCCTGGCGGAGCAGGATACGATACTCGGCTCTTGAGGTGAACATACGGTATGGTTCATCTACTCCCTTTGTGGTGAGGTCATCGATGAGCACACCGATGTAACTCTCGTCTCGCTTCATCTCGAACGTCTTGTCGCCTACACAATGAAGTGCAGCGTTGATTCCGGCAACCGTGCCCTGACCTCCTGCTTCTTCGTAACCGGTGGTTCCGTTTACCTGTCCGGCGAAGAAAAGACCCTTGATGATTTTCGACTCCAGCGAATGCTTCAGCTGGGTAGGGTCGAAGTAATCGTATTCGATGGCGTAACCTGGTCGGTAGATCTTCGCATCTCTCAACGCTGGGATTTCGTGGAGCGCATCCAGCTGGATATCCATCGGCATGCTGGATGAGAATCCGTTCAGGTACATTTCATTGGTGTCTTCGCCTTCTGGCTCCAGGAAGAGCGGATGCTGTTCCTTGTCGGGGAAGGTGACAAGCTTGGTTTCGATGCTTGGACAGTAGCGGGGACCTGTGCTTTGGATCTGACCATTATATAAAGGTGAGTCGTTTAATCCGCTTTTCAGAATTTCGTGCACCTTGCTGTTTGTGTAACATGTCCAGCAAGGAAGCTGTTTCAGAACTCTGTGGTTGCCCATGTACGAGAACTGATGGAAATCGATGTCGCCCGGTTGCTCTTCCATGTCTTCGAAGTGAACGCTTCGCTTGTCGATGCGGACAGGAGTTCCTGTTTTCATTCTTGCCGATGTGATTCCCCATCGGGTG
This sequence comes from uncultured Prevotella sp., assembly GCA_900544825.1. Taxonomy (GTDB): domain Bacteria; phylum Bacteroidota; class Bacteroidia; order Bacteroidales; family Bacteroidaceae; genus Prevotella. Next base: position 13,259 of record UQWP01000011.1, read on the forward strand.
ATGCTTTCTGTGAAATGATGAACGGCAGGTTCTGCACATCTTCCACCTTCCACCATTTTTCTTCCCACGTGCATCAATCCGTTGAGGAAGGTGCCGGCTGTGATGATGATGCTCTTGGCATAGAATTCTGCGCCCCAGATGGTGCGCACGCCGATTGCCTCTCCGTTTGCCACGAGCAGTTCATCGGCCTGGTCTTGCCAGATGTCGAGGTTGTCGGTATGGTCGAGGATGGTTCTCCATTCCCAGATGAACTTGCCGCGGTCGCATTGAGCACGAGGACTCCATACGGCAGGCCCTTTTCCTATATTAAGCATACGGAACTGGATAGCCGTCTTGTCGGTAACGATACCCATCTGTCCGCCCAGTGCATCAATCTCTCGCACAATCTGTCCCTTGGCAATACCGCCGATGGCAGGATTGCAACTCATCTGACCAATCTTGTTCATGTCCATCGTTATCAAACAGGTGTTGGCGCCCATGTTTGCCGAGGCAGCAGCTGCCTCGCATCCGGCGTGCCCTCCACCGATAACGAGTACGTCATAATTGAAGTTCATAATTTCTGTTTCTAATCTATATTTTATCTAATTTTCGGCAAAAGTAAGAAATTTAATTGAAATTTTAGCAAAAATACTTTGAGAAATCATTAAAATATAGTAATTTTGCAGCAGACTTGCGAAAATATACCTATAAATGAGGATTGCAGAATGCCTTAAATGTGGTATTGCAAGTACGAGATGAAGGAAATAATTAATTAGTTTCAAACAGTTAAATAATTAAAATTCAATCATTTATGTGGTTAATCAATTCATCTATTGGTAGAAAGGTAGTGATGTCAGTAACTGGTATCGCTCTTATTCTATTCTTGACATTCCACGGTTGCATGAATGTGGTTGCGCTTTTCTCTGGAGAAGCTTACAACGCAATCTGCGAGTTGTTGGGTGCTAACTGGTACGCCGTAGTTGCAACTTTAGGTTTGGCAGCTTTGGCAGTTTGTCACATCGTATACGCTTTCATCCTGACAGCACAGAACCGTCGTGCTCGTGGTAACCAGCGTTACGAGGTAACCGCAAAGCCAGAGAAGGTAGAGTGGGCTAGCCAGAATATGTTGGTACTTGGTATCATCATCGTTCTCGGTCTTTTGCTTCACCTTTTCAATTTCTGGTACAACATGATGTTTGCTGAGCTTTTGGGTACTAGCTTCGGTCACCACCCAGCAGATGGCTTCGCATTCATTCAGGACACCTTCGCTAACCCAGTATTCGTAGTTCTCTACATCATCTGGTTGGTAGCTCTTTGGTTCCACCTCACTCACGGTTTCTGGAGTGCTATTCAGACTCTCGGTTGGAGCGGTAAGACTTGGTTCTGCCGTTGGAAGATGATCGGTATGATTTACTCTACCATTCTGCTTCTCCTCTTCATTGTAGTTGTATTGGCATTCGCTTTCGGTTGCGCTCCATCTTTGTGCTGCGCATAATTCGTATAATCATTTAAGTATTAAAAAAGATTATGGCAAAAACATTAAATTCTAGAATACCTGAAGGACCAGTAGCTGAGAAATGGACCAACTATAAGGCTCACCAGCGTTTGGTTAACCCTAAGAATAAGTTAAAGCTCGACGTTATCGTTGTAGGTACAGGTTTGGCAGGTGCTTCTGCTGCTGCTTCTCTCGGCGAGATGGGCTTCAATATCTTGAACTTCTGCATCCAGGATTCTCCACGTCGTGCTCACTCTATCGCTGCACAGGGTGGTATCAATGCAGCTAAGAATTATCAGAATGATGGTGACTCTGTTTACCGTCTGTTCTACGATACTGTAAAGGGTGGTGACTACCGTGCTCGTGAGGCTAACGTTTACCGTTTGGCTGAGGTGAGCAACGACATCATCGACCAGTGCGTAGCTCAGGGCGTTCCTTTCGCTCGTGAGTACGGTGGTATGTTGGCTAACCGTTCTTTCGGTGGTGCTCAGGTATCTCGTACATTCTATGCTAAGGGTCAGACAGGTCAGCAGCTCCTCCTCGGTGCTTACTCTTCTTTGAGCCGCATGGTTGAGGCAGGTAAGGTTAAGCTCTTCACTCGTTACGAGATGGAGGATGTCGTGATCGTTGACGGTCACGCTCGTGGTATCATCGCCAAGAATTTGATCACAGGTAAGTTGGAGCGTTTCTCTGCCAACGCCGTAGTTATCGCTACTGGTGGTTATGGTAACGCTTACTTCCTTTCTACAAACGCTATGGGTTGTAACTGTACAGCAGCTATCCAGTGCTACCGCAAGGGTGCTGACTTCGCTAACCCATCTTACGTTCAGATTCACCCAACATGTATCCCTGTTCACGGTACAAACCAGAGTAAGTTGACTTTGATGTCAGAGTCACTCCGTAACGATGGTCGTATCTGGGTTCCTAAGAAGATTGAGGATGCTAAGGCATTGCAGGCAGGTACAAAGAAGGGTTCTGATATTCCTGAGGAAGACCGCGACTACTACTTGGAGCGCCGTTACCCAGCATTCGGTAACCTGGTTCCTCGTGACGTGGCTTCTCGTGCAGCTAAGGAGCGTTGCGACAAGGGCTTCGGTGTTAACAACACAGGTCTTGCCGTATTCCTCGACTTCTCTGAGTCTATCAACCGTCTCGGCATCGACGTTATCCTGCAGCGTTATGGCAACCTCTTCGATATGTATGAGGAGATTACCGACGTTAACCCAGGTGAGTTGGCTAACGAGATTAACGGCGTGAAGTACTACAACCCAATGATGATCTTCCCTGCTATCCACTATACAATGGGTGGTATCTGGGTTGACTACGAGTTGATGACCACTATCCCAGGTCTCTTCGCTATTGGTGAGTGTAACTTCTCTGACCACGGTGCTAACCGTCTTGGTGCATCTGCTTTGATGCAGGGTTTGGCTGACGGTTACTTCGTATTGCCATACACTATCCAGAACTACTTGGCTGACCAGGCATTGTGGCCAAAGCTCTCTACCGATCTCCCAGAGTTCGCAGAGGCAGAGGCAGGTGTTCAGAAGGAAATCGACCGCCTGATGGGTATCCAGGGCAAGCGCTCTGTAGATTCTATCCACAAGGAGTTGGGTCACATCCTTTGGGAGCACGTAGGTATGGGTCGTACCAAGGAAGGTCTTGAGGAAGGCTTGAAGAAGATGAAGGCTCTCCGCGAGGAATTCAACAAGAACCTCTTCATCCCTGGCAAGAAGGAAGGCTTGAACGTAGAGTTGGATAAGGCTATCCACTTGCGTGACTTCATCTTGATGGGCGAGTTGATCGCTTACGATGCATTGCACCGCAACGAGAGCTGTGGTGGTCACTTCCGTGAGGAGTACCAGACAGAGGAAGGCGAGGCTAAGCGTGATGACGAGAACTTCTTCTACGTAGGTTGCTGGGAGTATCAGGGCAACGATACAACTGCTCCAGTGCTCAACAAGGAACCTCTCGAGTATGAGGCAATTAAGGTACAGACAAGAAATTACAAGAATTAAAAAGCGAACAAGACAATGGCAAGAAATATAAGTTTCACAGTTAAGTATTGGAAGCAGGACGGCCCTAATGCACAGGGTCACTTCGATACACACGAGATGAAGAACATCCCAGATGATACCTCATTCCTCGAGATGCTCGACATCTTGAACGAGGAGCTCATCGAGTCAGGTCAGGAGCCTTTCGTCTTCGACCACGACTGCCGCGAGGGTATCTGCGGTATGTGCTCTCTCTATATTAATGGTACACCTCATGGTAAGACAGAGCGTGGTGCTACAACATGTCAGCTCTACATGCGTCGTTTCAACGATGGTGACGTGATCACCGTTGAGCCTTGGCGTTCTGCTGGTTTCCCTATCATCAAGGACTGTATGGTTGACCGTTCAGCATTCGACAAGATCATCCAGGCAGGTGGTTACACCAGCATCCGTACAGGTCAGGCTCAGGATGCCAACGCTATCCTGATTCCTAAGGAGAATGCAGACGAGGCAATGGATTGCGCTACATGTATCGGTTGCGGTGCTTGTGTTGCTGCATGTAAGAATGGTTCTGCAATGCTCTTCGTCAGCTCAAAGGTTAGCCAGTTGGCACTTCTCCCACAGGGTCGTGTAGAGGCTGCTGCCCGTGCTAAGAAGATGATTGCACGTATGGATGAGCTCGGATTCGGTAACTGTACAAACACTCGTGCTTGCGAGGCTGTTTGTCCTAAGAACGAGTCTATCGCTAACATCGCCCGCTTGAACCGTGAGTTCTTGAAGGCTAAGTTGGCTGACTAATCCATCGTATCTCTTTAGACACAGGAATTTTCTCTCTGCATTCTTAGGAATGCGAGAGAATTTTCTCAAAAACCCTTCACCCTTCACCTTTTGGGCGTAAGCGGCTGAAGGATAGGAAGTTGGGTGGGTGAAGGGTTGGAAAGACTCTTCACCCACCCTTCACCTTTTTATAGGGATAGGTGAAGAGTGGTGAAGGGTGGTGAAGGGTCAGCGCCACTCTTCACCGCTCGAATCCCCTGTGTTTATCGGGGTTTCAGGCGAAAAGGTGAAGGGTGAAGAGTAAAAACGAGAGTAGGCTTTTTTACTGCGGAAGCATCCTGATGGTTAAGGAGTGCGCTCTTTGGCAGTAGGGCTACATCCCGTTTTGGATGAAGCCTCATTCCTATTATTGCTTCGCGATGGCATCTTATTGCCCTTTGGGAGGGCAATTTGTTGCCATAGCCAGGCAATATTCCTTATGTCGTGAGAGAGCTGCAGAAATCAGCAACAGCCATAGTTAGATCCAGTAAATAGCGATTCGAGATGCAGTAAGTATCATCTCGAAATTCAATCAGTATAAAATCGGTTTAAAAGAACAGAAGTCTTACTCTATAAAAAATAAAGTATTACTCTATAAAAATATAAAAAGAGCATAAATGATGAACCAAGCGACTCAAGACTTTATTCGTCAGCATCAGGACGATGATGTCCGCCAGCTGGCTTTTCTCGGTAGCAAGTATCCGGAAGTAGATATGCCTTTCGCTCTCGATCAGATTCGCGGGCGTAAGATGGCTCGTGTCAAGTTGCCTCGTTGGGCAAGTCTCGAGGGCATCATCTATCCCCCTCATATTTCTATGGAGCAATGTTCCTCAGAATCTACTGCGCTTTACAAGGCAGAATTGGCAGCGAGACTTCTCGGTCAGCCAGTTCCTTCTCCTGTAAACGAGAAAGAAAGCGAAAAAGCCTCTAATTCTCACTTTTCTAAAATTTGCGAATTTGCGAGCGAAGGGGCGGTTGATTCAGAATTCGCCAAAAATGAAGGCACTTTCAGAAAAGAACAGATATTAACAAAAATAGGTGAGAATGTTAATGAAACAAAAGAGAAAGCTCATGAAGAAGATTTTTCTGAAGAAATAGAGTTCGTTGATCTGACTGGTGGCTTTGGAGTCGATTTCTCTTATATCGCAGCCCAGTTGGGCGTGAAGTCGATGTACGTGGAGCGTCAGGCTCATCTCTGCGAGGCGGCAAAGGAGAACTTTGAGCGTTTGGGGTTGAAGAACGCCATCGTCAAGAATGGCGACGGAATAGAAGTTCTTCATTCTTTTCATCCAAAGATAAAAGATGCAGCATCAGCTGATGATTCTTTAGGCATAACTTATGACCAATCTCGGTCATTACTTAAGACCAACCTTGGTCTTAAGATAATCTTCATAGATCCCGCCCGTAGAGACGATGCTGGCAACAAGGTTGTATCCTTGAAGGATTGCACGCCCGATGTCACCGTTTTGCAGGAAGAAATGCTTTCGAAGGCAGATTATGTTGTCATCAAACTCTCTCCGATGCTCGACTGGCACCGTGCCATAAACGAATTAAGCCACGTAAGAGAGGTTCATATCATCTCCGTGAACAATGAGTGCAAGGAGCTTCTTTTAGTGCTGTCAGCGCGAAATATGGGCGGAATGGAGGTTTCATCAGCAGATGGAGAAGTAAAACATGCCGGGAATCTCCGCATTTATTGCATCAACGATGCGCAATCCTTCGTCTGCGACGAGATGGATATGGAGACTTCTTCCGTCAAGATAGCCCCATCCACCCTTGAAGAGATGCTGTATCTCTATGAGCCGAATGCCTCGTTGATGAAAGCCGGCTGTTTCGGCGTTCTTTCCGAGCGATATGATGCAAGGATGCTTTCCAAGAACAGCCATCTTTTCGTGAGCCAGGCGCCTATCGAAGCATTCCCCGGCAGAAGCTTCCGCATCATCGCCGTATCCTCCTTTAATAAAAAGGAGTTGAAGCGTCATCTGTCAGGAATTACCAAGGCGAACATCGCCACCCGCAATTTCCCCCTTTCCGTGGCAGAATTGCGCAAGCGCCTGAAATTGAAAGATGGTGGTGAAACCTATATTTTCGCCACCACATTGAGCGACGATAGCCATGTGCTGGTGATTACGGAGAAAAAATAAGCTGATTTCCTGAAAAATCAAGTTCTAATCCTATAAGATGATTCCGCCAAAATCACCACTAATCGGGTGATATAAGCTAGTTTGGGGCTCGCAATCATTCTTGAACCCCTAAAAAATGAAAATAAAGATAGCAATATTTGGTCGTTTGGCGAAATATTGCTATTTTTGCATCCTATAATATTGCAAACTAGTTTGAAATCATGTCATTAATTGAAATTAAAAAGGTCGAAAGCAAGAAGGATTTGAAGACGTTCATCGACTTCCACTACGACCTCTACGAAGGCAACGAATACGATGTGCCTAATCTTTTCAGCGACGAAATGAATACCCTGAGCAAGGACAAGAACGCTGCGTTCGAGTTCTGCGAGGCAGAGTATTATCTTGCCTATAAGGATGGAAAATTGGCAGGTCGCGTCGCTGCAATCATCAATCATAAGGCAAACAATAAGTGGGGAAAGAAATCCGTCCGCTTCGGATGGATTGATTTCATCGACGACCGTGAGGTTTCGAAGGCACTTTTGGATGCTGTGGAGAAATATGGCCGCGAGAAAGGCATGGAGGATGTGGTAGGTCCGCTTGGATTTACCGATATGGACCCTGAGGGAATGCTCGTATGGGGATTCGATCAGCTCGGAACCATGCCAACCATCTACAATTTCCCTTATTATCCGGAGCACATCGAGGCCCTGGAGGGTTTTGAGTTAGATAACAAGTACGTGGAGTTCAAGATCATGGTGCCGGATGAGGTGCCTGAGAAGTACGCCAAGATTGCGATGATGATCGAGAAGCGTTACAATCTGCATGTCCGCAAGCTTACCAAGAAGGATATTTTCCAGGGTGGAATGGGACAGATGATCTTCGATCTCATCAACGATACCTACAAGGATCTCTATGGATATTCTGAACTCTCGCAGAAGCAGATAGACCAGCTTATCAAGTCGTATCTCGGTTTCCTCGACTTCAACCTCATCACCTGTATCGAGGATTGGACGGGTGGAGAGCATAAGCTCATCGGCGTAGGAATCACCATGCCGTCGCTGGCTCATGCCCTGAGAAAGTGCCGCCGAGGCAGATTGCTGCCGTTCGGATGGCTCCACGTGCTGAGAGCCATCAAGATGCACAAGACCAACATCGTTGACCTCCTTCTCATCGGTATTCTCCCTGAGTATCGTGCCAAGGGAGCCAATGCGCTTCTCTTTGCCGACCTGATTCCTTGGTATCAGAAGTACGGCATTGAGTGGGGAGAAACCCAGGTAGAGCTGGAGACCAATGCGGGCGTGCAGGGCCAGTGGGGAGCTTTGACCCCAGTAATGCACAAGCGCAGAAAGTGCTACAAGAAGATTATTAAATAAGGAATTAAGTGAGTTAAGGAGTTAGGGAGGTCAAGACGGATGTCTTTTCATCATAACTCCTTAATTTCTCTTGATTCTCCCTAAAAACATAGGAGGATTTTATGTCAGAAGATAATAATGAATTGAAAGCCCCTCAGGAGCAGCAGCCGGTGGAATATACCGACGACAATATCCGACACTTGAGCGATATGGAGCATGTGCGTACCCGTCCGGGTATGTATATCGGTCGTTTGGGCGATGGTAACTTGCCGGAGGATGGTATCTATGTGCTTCTGAAAGAGGTGGTAGATAACTCTATCGACGAGTTCAAGATGGGTGCTGGAGCCAGATTGGAGATTGATATCGAAGATCATCTGCGGGTCAGCGTGCGCGACTATGGCCGCGGTATTCCTCAGGGAAAGCTCGTTGAGGCGGTGAGCGTGCTGAATACCGGTGGTAAGTACGACAGCAAGGCGTTCAAGAAGAGTGTCGGCCTGAATGGTGTGGGTGTGAAGGCGGTGAATGCCCTCAGCTCTCACTTCGAGGTAAAGTCATTCCGTGACGGCAAGGTGCGCCATCTGAAGTTTGAGAAAGGTATTCTGCAGAGCGATGTTACCGAAGATACGGAGGACGAGAATGGTACTTTCATCTTCTTCGAACCGGATAATACCCTGTTCAAGAACTATTCTTTCCACGATGATTTCGTGGAAACCATGCTTCGTAACTATACTTATCTGAACACCGGTCTTACCATCATGCACAATGGTCGCCGCATCCTCAGCCGTCATGGCTTGAAGGATCTCCTGACCGATAACATGACCAACGAGGGTCTCTATGAGATTGTCCACATGAAGGGCGAAGACATCGAGATAGCCTTTACCCATACCAATCAGTATGGCGAGGAGTACTATTCCTTCGTAAACGGTCAGCACACTACCCAGGGCGGTACTCATCAGAGTGCCTTCAAGGAGCATATCGCCAGAACCATCAAGGAATTCTACGGCAAGTATGAGTATGCTGATATCCGAAACGGACTGGTGGCTGCCATCGCCCTGAACGTAGAGGAGCCTGTGTTCGAGAGTCAGACGAAGATCAAGCTCGGAAGTACTACAATGTCTCCTAACGGTGGCGAAACCATCAACAAGTATGTAGGCGATTTCCTGAAGAAGGAAGTAGATAACTATCTCCATATCCACAAGGATGTGGCTGAGATTCTGGAGAATAAGATCAAGGAGAGCGAGCGGGAGCGCAAGGCGATGGCTGGTGTTACCAAGCTGGCTCGTGAGCGTGCCAAGAAGGCGAACCTCCATAACCGCAAGTTGCGCGATTGCCGCATTCACTTCAGCGACGCCAAGAACGAGCAGAAGGAGGCAAGTTCCATCTTCATCACCGAGGGTGATTCTGCCAGCGGAAGCATCACCAAGAGCCGCGATGTGAACACCCAGGCGGTGTTCTCGCTGCGAGGTAAGCCATTGAACTGCTATGGCTTGACCAAGAAGGTGGTTTACGAGAACGAGGAGTTCAACCTGCTCCAGGCAGCCCTCGATATAGAGGATGGCTTGGACGGATTGAGATATAATAAGGTGATTGTGGCAACCGATGCCGATGTGGATGGAATGCACATCCGCCTGCTCATCATCACCTTCTTCCTGCAGTTCTTCCCAGATCTCATCAAGAAGGGCCATGTGTATGTGCTTCAGACTCCATTGTTCCGAGTGCGCAACAAGCGAACCAAAATCAAGAACAAGCAGGCGGTGGCTGATGCCGATGCCAAGTTGGGACCAAAGGAGAAGAAGGGCGATTTCATCACGCATTACTGCTACAGCGATGAGGAGCGTCAGCAAGCCATCAGAGACCTCGGCCCTGATCCGGAAATCACCCGATTCAAGGGATTGGGAGAGATTTCGCCAGAGGAGTTTGCCCATTTCATCGGTCCGGATATGCGATTGGAGCAGGTTACGCTCCACAAGACCGACCAGGTGCAGAAACTCCTTGAGTATTATATGGGTAAGAATACGATGGAACGTCAGAACTTCATCATCGATAACCTGGTGATTGAGGAGGATATTCCGGAGGAAGATTCCGATCCGCTGGACTAAATGAAGTGAAAAGTGAAGAACGAAGAGTGAAGAATTCAAATGAAGAAATATCTATTTATAGCGCTCCTGGCGTTCCTGGCAGTAACTTCTGCCAGTGCCCAGCTGCGTATCAAGATGGGCAAGAACAGCCCGATAGAGAAGTTGGGTAGGGCGGAAATCGCCATCACCAACCTCTATGTGGATAGTGTGGATGAGAACAAGCTTGTAGAGGACGCCATCCGTGGTATGCTCGAGAAGCTCGATCCTCATTCTTCTTACGCCACAGCTAAGGAGACCAAGGCGATGAACGAACCGCTGAATGGCAGCTTTGACGGCATCGGCGTGCAGTTTAACATGGTAGATGACACCTTGCTCGTTATCCAGCCCGTAGTGAATGGTCCTTCCGAGAAGGTGGGAATCATTGCCGGCGACCGCATCGTTGCGGTGAATGATACGGCTATTTCGGGTGTCAAGATGAGCAAGGAGGAAATCATGAAGCGCCTTCGCGGTCCTAAGGGAACCATGGTGAATCTTACCATCGTGCGCCGGGGCATCAAGGACAAGCTCACCTTCAAGGTGAAGCGCGATAAGATTCCTGTAACCACGATGGATGCGGCGTATATGATTCGCCCGGGAATCGGATACATCCGACTGGGAAGCTTCGGTCTGACCAGTTATAAGGAGGTGACTACGGCGATGGATTCGCTCAAGAAAGTGGGAATGAAAGACCTGATTTTCGACCTTGAGGATAATGGCGGCGGCTACCTTCAGGCTGCAGCTCAGATAGCCAACGAGTTCCTGCAGAAGGGAGATCTCATCGTTTATACCAGCGGTCGTGCTGCTCCTCGCCAGGAATACAAGGCGCAGGCTAACGGAAGATGGCGCAAGGGCAAGGTGGTAGTGCTCACCAATGAGTTTACTGCTTCTGCCGCAGAGATCGTTTCCGGAGCCATCCAGGATCAGGACCGTGGAGTAGTGGTAGGTCGTAGAACCTTCGGCAAGGGATTGGTGCAGCGTCCGCTTACCTTCGATGATGGCAGCGAGATTCGTCTCACCATCGCCCACTATTATACGCCTAGCGGCAGATGCATCCAGAAGCCTTATAAGAAGGGCGACAGACTGGATTATGCGATGGATCTCGACAATCGCTACAAGCATGGCGAGTTTACCAACCAGGACAGCATCCATCTTTCAGATAGCTTGAAGTATTATACCTTGCGCAAGCATCGTGTGGTTTATGGTGGCGGCGGCATCATGCCGGATTATTTCGTTCCGCTGGATACTACCAAGTACACCAAGATGCACCGTCAGTTGGCAGCCAAGAGTATCGTCATCAACCACAGCCTGAAGTTTATCGATGCGCATCGCAAGGAGCTGAAGAGCCAGTATAAGGATTTCAACAAGTTCCTGACAACCTACGAGGTTCCTTCTTCGCTCATCGAAGCCATCATTGCAGAGGGCAAGAAGGAGAAGATAGAGCCGAAGGATGAGGCTGAATTGGTTCAGACGAAGAAATACCTCGCCCTGCAGCTGAAAGCGCTTGTGGCAAGAGATATCTGGGATATGAGCCAATATTTCCAGGTATGGAACGAGACAAACGAGATTGTTCAGCGTGCCGTGCAGCTGCTGACTACGGGGAAGTAACCATAGAAAAAACGGCTGTTAACTGTTAACCTGTTAACCCGTGAGGTAATGATATAAGAAAAGGTCGTGAAGTTCAATCAGAAACTTCACGACCTTTTTTGTGTATTTAGCTTTTTCCGAAATCATTTACTTCTTCTCATGCAGATGATCCCATTTCAGATAGATTCCGGCGAGGATGGTGCCGGAAATACTGTGCCAGGCGCAGCTGATGGCGCAAGGCAATACGGCGAGAGGCTGGGCGGCGAAGAAGTTGCCTGCAAGCACCGTAGCAAGACCAGCATTCTGCATTCCCACCTCAATACTGATGGTACGCTTCTTGGCAGTATTGAATCCCGCCAGTTTTCCGGCAAGCCAACCCAGAAGATAACCCAGTGTGTTGTGGCAGAAAACCACGGCGAAAGTCCAGAGGAAAAGCGATAAGCCGCGAGCCACCAAGTCATCGTGAACCGTAGAAATCACACCTCCCACGATAATCGCCAGACAGGTAACGCTGATGCCCGGCATCAAACTCTGAATGGTAGGGAAGCAATCTTTCTTGCCATAGATGTAATTCAATGCGCAGCCGATGGCCACAGGGATAATCGTAACGATGAGGATATTGATGAACATTCCCACTGCATCTACATGGATAATCTCGCCTGCCGTAATCTTCATCAGCAGCGGAGTCATTACCGGTGCAAGAATGGTGGAGGCACAGGTCATTCCTACGGAGAAAGCCACGTCGCCATGGCAGAGATAACTCATAATGTTGCTCGATACTCCGCCCGGACAACAGCCCACCAGCAGGATTCCTAGTGCCAGGGCTGGATCAAGATGCCACACATGCACCAGGGTGTAAGCCACACCCGGCATGATGATGAACTGGGCGCAGGCTCCGATGAAGATATCCAGCGGGCGCTGAGCCAGAATCTTGAAGTCGTTGGTGGTCAAGGTCAAGCCCATGGTGAGCATGATGATGCCGAGAATGACGGTTTGAGTAGTTCCGCGCACCCAGTCGAAGGTATGTGGGAAGAAGAATGTGAATACTGCTACACCTATTACGAAAATAGAGGTGTAATTGGCCAGCCATCGGCTGAGCCCCTGAAAAAACTTTAGCATAATTCTATTTCTTTTTAAAGTCCTGATATTTCTCTCTTGATATTTCTCTCTTATTGATGACCTCTTTGAAGATCTCTCTTATTTTTCTTTCTTTCCTCGCTTTCAATATTGGGTGCAAAAGTACGTCTTTTCTACCGAATAAACAAATTATTTAATAATTAAATATCAAATCATAACATTTTTATTGGGTAGCGCTTACGAATCTGCACGAATTATCTTGGATTGTGCAAAATCTGAGGCAAAATAATTCGGCTTTTCTTCTTTAATTCCGCAACAAATGTGTAACTTTGCACCCATATTATCGATAATAGTCATAGAATGAACGAAGATTTTGATATAAGACAACAGACGGTTTCGCCTGCCGAAAAGGAATTCGAGAAGGCACTGCGCCCACTGAAGTTCTCCGACTTCAGCGGACAGAATGGCGTGGTGGATAATCTCGAAGTCTTTGTTGAGGCTGCCAAGTATCGTGGCGAACCGCTCGACCATACCCTCTTGCACGGTCCTCCTGGACTGGGTAAGACCACCCTGAGTAACATCATCGCCAACGAACTGGGTGTAGGATTCAAGATTACATCGGGTCCTGTGCTCGATAAGCCGGGCGACTTGGCGGGAATCCTCACCTCCCTGGAGCCTAATGACGTGCTCTTCATCGATGAAATCCACCGCCTTTCGCCAGTGGTAGAGGAGTATCTCTATTCGGCGATGGAGGATTACCGCATCGACATCATGATAGACAAGGGTCCTTCGGCACGAAGCATCCAGATAGATCTGAATCCGTTTACCCTGGTGGGAGCGACAACGAGAAGCGGACTTCTCACGGCTCCGCTCCGTGCCCGTTTCGGAATCAATCTGCATCTGGAATACTACGATCCGGAGACGCTTCAGAAGATTATCAAGCGAAGTGCGATGCTCCTGAAGGTGCCGATAGAAGATGAGGCTGCAGTGGAAATCTCCCGCCGTTCTCGCGGAACCCCTCGTATCGCCAACTCGCTGCTGAGAAGAGTCAGGGATTTCGCTCAGGTGAAAGGCAACGGAACCATCACCTTCGAGATTGCCCAGTTGGCGCTCAAGGCGCTGAACATCGACCAGTATGGCTTGGATGAGATAGACAACAAGATTCTCACCACCATCATCGACAAGTTCCGTGGAGGTCCGGTGGGCGTAAGCACCATTGCCACGGCTATCGGCGAAGATGGCGGCACCGTAGAGGAGGTTTACGAGCCATTCCTCATCATGGAGGGTTTCATCAAGCGTACGCCACGAGGCAGAATGGCAACCAAGCTTGCCTATGATCATCTCGGCAGGAATCCGTATGGAAGCAATATCTTGCAGGGAGACTTGTTTGACGTTTAACATTGAATATTGAACTTGGAACTTTAAACTTTATGATTAGTAAAACTCCCGAAACGCCTATAGAGTATAGGAGAAGGAGAGGCAAATCATAAAGTTCAAAGTAATCATAAAGTTCAAAGTTCAAATCTCAAAGTTCAAAGTAATGAGAATAGGAATATTTACGGGTACATTCGACCCATTTACGATAGGACATCAGAACATTGCGGAGCGTGCCCTGCCGATGTTCGACAAGCTCGTGATTGCTGTGGCGATGAGCAAGCTGAAGCACGCCACAGAGGAAATCGAGAAGCGTGTGGAGGACATCAAGGCTGTTTTTCCGAAGGAATGTGCAGAGCTGGTAGATGCGGAGGATGCTTTCAAGGGCTATCGCCTGGAGGTGGTTGCCTACGATGACCTCACCATCGACCTGGCGCATCGCTTGGGAGCCAAGTTCCTGGTTCGCGGCGTTCGTTCTGCCAAGGATTTCGAGTACGAAAGGGAGCAGGCGGATATCAACAGGCAGTTGGGCGGCGTAGAAACCATCCTGCTGTTTTCCGACCCAAGATACAGCAGCATCAGCTCAACGCTGGTAAGGGAATTGAGATTCTTCGGAAGAGAAGTAGATGAATTCCTGCCAAAGGCGAAGAAGTAGCAGAAGAAAATAGGATAGAAACTATCAGAAAACAAAGTATAAACAAATAATAATAGGAGGAAGAAGCGTATGATTACATACAATGTAGATGGCGTAAAAATGCCGAAAATCAAGAAGCGTGACACCAGTGCCTGGATTCGCAAGGTAGCTGCCTCTCATGGCCGCAAGGTGGGAGAGATAGGCTATATGTTTGTAGATGACGAGAAGATTCTCGAAGTGAACAACGAGTATCTGGGGCATGATTACTATACCGATGTCATCACCTTCGATTACGATGAGGATGATGTGATTAACGGCGACATCGTGATTTCGCTCGATACCGTCCGCACCAATGCCGAGCAGTTTGGCAAGACCTACGATGATGAGCTTCACCGCGTCATCATCCACGGCATCCTGCACCTCTGCGGAATCAATGATAAAGGCCCTGGAGAGCGTGAAATCATGGAGGAGAACGAGAACAAGGCGCTCGCCCTGCTCGAAGGTGCTTCGATATTGAAGAAGTAAAGCCCTTCTCTATAATTTTGAGGAAGCTAGGTTTCTTCAATTTCAGGTAGAAGTATAGAAAAAACAACTGTTAACTGTTAACTTTGTTATAGGTTGGCAGTTGACATAATGATAGGAGATAAGATTATGGCAACAGCAATCAAAGCAATACCAACATTGCATGGTAAAGAAGCAAAAGAGTTTTTGCGCCATGCAGAAGAGGCCGAGCGCAACTTTAAGGGCTTCAAAAATATCGAAGAACATCCCTTTTGTGTAATGGCTCGCAGCCTTTTGGAAAAGGCAGGTATGAGATAATCTGTTGTCATATAGTGAATATAAAAAGGGAGATTCCAACCATCATCGTTGGAATCTCCCTTTACTTATATACTTGTATTATTCTATCGCCTTGATCCTCTCTCGGCATTCTTTCAAAATCTCTTTCAGCTCCTCCATGGTAGTGGCTCTCAGCATGGCGATTCTCGTCTGGCGGAAATCGGGAATGCCCTTGAAGATAGGGGAGGCGGCAAGATGGCGACGGGTGTGGAGAATGCCTCTGTACTCGTCGATGCGCTCCACGTTGATGCGAAGCTGCTCTTCGAGGAGGTCGATTTTCTCATCCACGGTTAATGGGGCAGCACCCGTATTGTCCAGATAATCACGTATTTCCTTGAAAATCCAAGGTCTTCCGAAAGTGGCTCTGCCTATCATCACCGCATCCACACCATATCTTTCAAAGGCAAGCTTGGCTTCCTCCGGGGTCGTAATATCGCCGTTGCCGATAATCGGAATATGGATACGGGGATTGTTCTTCACCTCTCCTATCAGGCTCCAGTCGGCTTCACCCGTGTACATCTGGCTTCTGGTTCTGCCGTGGATGGTGAGCGCCTGGATTCCGCAATCCTGCAACTGCTCGGCAAGCTCGGTGATGATGAGGTTATCGCAATCCCAACCCAATCGGGTTTTCACGGTTACGGGCACCTTCACCGCCTTCACCACCTCTCTTGTAATATCCAGCATCAGCGGAATATTGCGGAGCATTCCGGCTCCGGCACCCTTTCCGGCAACCTTCTTCACCGGGCAACCGAAGTTAATATCAATCACATCCGGCTTCGCCTGTTCCACGATCTTGGCAGCTTCCACCATATCCTCGGTGGTTCTGCCGTATATCTGAATGCCCACAGGGCGCTCCTCATCGCTTATCGTAAGCTTGCTGACAGTACTCTTGATGCTTCGCACCAAGGCTTCCGCCGATACGAACTCAGTATAAACCATGGCGGCTCCGAATCGCTTGCAGAGCATGCGAAAGCCAATATCCGTTACGTCTTCCATCGGAGCGAGGAAGAGGGGCTGAGGCCCAAATTCTATATTACCTATTTTCATCTTATTCTTTTTGTTTGGCAAGAGGCGAAAGCTCTTTTCTTTTTGTGGCTTTCTTTTGCGGCTGCAAAATTACATCTTTTTTTTGATATTGCCAAAGAGTTACTTCAAAAGATGATACATTCCTCCTGCTAGGGTGCGGATGATTCCCTTCATTTCCAGCGTAAATAGGAGGGAGATGAGGCGACCGATGTCGATGTTCGATTTCACGCTGATGATGTTAATCTGAAGATCATTGGTCTTGGAGAGGATGTTGACGATGAGCTCCTCTTCGGGCGATAGTTCCGGGAAGAGGCTGCGCTCGATGCCCTGCTGCTTGGCTCTCATCAGGGTGGCGTCATCCTGCCAGCGCATATCCTTCACGAAATCCTCGGCACTGGTGATGAGGGTGGCGCCGTTGTTCCTTATCAGGTTGTTGCAGCCCTCGCTGTAGTAATCGCCTATTCTGCCCGGGAAGGTGAAGACATCCCTGCCGTAGGATTGCGAAATATCGCAGGTGATGAGACCTCCGCCATGGGCAGCGCTCTCTATCAGAATGCAGGCATCCGACATTCCCGCCACAATTCGGTTGCGGCGCACGAAGTTAATCTTATCCGCATTCGTACGGGTAAGGAATTCGGTGAGCAAACCGCCCTGTTCTATCATCTTTGCCGCCGTTTCCCGGTGCTGACGGGGATAAAGATCATCCAAGCCATGCGCCAGCACGCCCACGGTTTCATAGCCGCTGGCGAGTGCCTGTCGATGCGCCACGATATCCACGCCATAAGCCAGACCGCTCACAATCAAAACACGAGGAGAGAGCTGCTTCAAATCCGTAATAAAGCGGCGGATGAGGTCTTCGCCATAAGGGGTGCAGTGGCGGGTTCCCACGATGTTGATGATTCGCTGCTGGTTGAGATTGGCGTTGCCTTTGTAGAAGAGCATCAGAGGCGCATCATCGCAATCCTTGAGTCGTTGCGGATAACGGTCATCGTTCATCGTTATCGGTTCGATACCATATCTTATATCGTATTCCAGTTCCTCTTCCGCCCGTTTTCGAGCCTCGTCGCAGTTTTGGATAGCGTTCACGAGTTTATCCGAGGCATCGGGGAGGATGTCTCGGAGGTTGTTCTTGTGCTCAAGGATGAGCGTGGCGGAGCCCACCTTTCGGTATAGCTCCAGCATTCCCGCAAGGCTGAAGTAGTTCAGCCTTGTGAGGAGGATGGTGTTTAGTATTTCTTGTTGATCAGCCATAATCTTTATCTTTTATCTTTTCAAGTACTCATACCCAATCCTGCATCTCAGGCATTCCTTCTTGTCGCAGTACTCCTTCTTCAGCTGGATAAGCGCCTGGCTATCCCCGGCGTTCTCCACCTCCAATCCGCACTGCTGCCACATCCTTACTATGTGGTTATTCTCAGCCTTCAGCTCCTCCAGGAAATCGAAGGCGCGGTCGCAGTATTTCTCCTCACCCCGGTGCCTGCCGTAGGCAAAGAGAATAGGAACCACGGTGTTGATGATGAGCAGGTTCAGCGAGAAAGGAGAGAGATGCTTCTCGTTCCTGATGCTCGTGCTGCCGAAGGTATAATGGGTTTCCCAATACTCCGTAACGCTGGTAGAAAGCACCTTCTTTGCCTCCTTTACCGTGGTGACCTCCAGCAGCTGGCTTAATCCCGCACGGCGGTTATAGTAAAGATTCGCGAGCTGCGAGATACGGATGTGGGGGAAGTTCTGCGGGCGAAGTCTCAGGAATCGCCACAGCTTGTAATCCATCGGCTGCAGCGAGAACTTATGCGAGAGATAGAGATATTCGTTTCTCAGTTTCGCGAAATACCCATCATTCAGCGCGTCTTTCTGATATCTTTCGGGGATGGTGTTCAGCTCCAGCAATCCCGCCTGACCCATGAAGATGGCCTCTACCTGGAAGAGGTCGTCGCGGTGATGATCCACCGCCCTCAACGGCAGGTTCAGCGCCCATTGCTCGAAGGCGTCTCCATTGATTCCGAAACCATAGTTTCTAGCCAGAGTCACGAAGTAGGCGTTCTCCCAGTCACCGTTGCAGCGGCGCACACGCTCTTCTATCGCCTCTGTTTTCTGCGAGAGGCGCTCGGTTTGCAGGGCGCTCATCCACGAGTGAACGGTGAGCTTGGTGAGCGATGGAATAATCTGATAGCAAGGGGGATACTGGTCGATGGTGAGCAGCTCCTGATAGTGCTTGAAGACATTCTCGGGGATGTCGAGCTGCATCTGAACTAGCAGGGCGCCCTTGGAGTTTCGGGCTTCCGTATCGATGGTGCCGCAGACGTGCAGGATCACGTTGTCGTATCTCTCGTCCTTGTCGTGGGCGTGAAGATACCAGTCGCTCGCCTTGTCGTGAATCTCCACGTTGCCCACCCAAAGGGTTCCGGCAATCTTGATTTTAGCGTTGAAGAAATCGGGCCCTGCATTGCGGTTGTGCAATCCGGGGTCGATGACTTCCACCTGCCTGTGGTCGGTGGTGGAAAGAGGGGAGAGTGGGAAGAGTTTGTGCTTCCACACGTAGTGAAGTAGTTGCTCCATATTGTTCGGCTTTTATGGTTTATAGGATTGCCTCTTTCGGATCGCAAGTTCTGATGCTTGTCCTTTGATGGTGCAGGCTTGATGCTTGTCCTTGATGGTGCAAGTTTTTTCGCTCGTGTGCGGAAGGGGTATTGAAAAATCAGCTGTTAACTGTTAACCTGTTAACTTTGGGGTGAGAAATATTTCTCGAATGCCTTGTCGTAATCCTCGCTGTTGCCCAGCTTGCCGTTGATGAGGCAGACGAGTTCTACGGTAGCCTTGAGGCAGAGCTTCTCATCGCTGGCACGGAAGATGTCCTGATGGAAAACATATCTCACGCCCTGCTTCTCCAACCA
The DNA here is from genome assembly GCA_900544825.1 of uncultured Prevotella sp. Lineage (GTDB taxonomy): Bacteria > Bacteroidota > Bacteroidia > Bacteroidales > Bacteroidaceae > Prevotella. Next base: position 32,555 of record UQWP01000011.1, read on the forward strand.
CAGACGCGAGAGGAATTCATCATCGCACTGCAGCGGAACCTTGTACTGCAGGTTCATTCTCGCCACCACAGCATCCACGCCTTTGTTGTGCATTTCGGCAAAGCTGAGGCCGCATTCCTTCAGGAAGAGATGGCGGGTATGCTCCATGTAGTGCAGATAGTTGGCGTTGTTCACGATGCCCTCAATATCGCACTCATAATCCCTCACTTCCATCTTTGTCTCGAATATGTATTTGCTCATCATTTTCTCTTTTTTAGTTACTAAATGAGGCTAAAAGCCCTAAATCACTGCAAAAATAACCAAATTTTTCTATTTATTATTATAATAACAAAGAATTTTCAAGGTTTTTCGGAGAAAAATATGTATTTTTGCCGAAACGTTTGGTTTGAAAGGGGAAAGTTTGACCTCACAAAACGCGATGGCAAAGCCTTTCTCACGACCAGATAAGAATAAAATCAGTTAGAGTAAAACAAATAAAATTTAGATAAAGATGAAAATTGCTTTGATCGGCTACGGAAAGATGGGACACATGATTGAGGAGATCGCCCTGCAGCGTGGCCACGAAATCGTATGTAAGATTGACGTGAATAACCCTGAGGATATCGACAGTCCGGAGTTCTGCTCTGCCGATGTTGCCATCGAGTTTACCAACCCTACTGCCGCCTACGGCAACTATCTGAAGGCTTTCTCTCACAACGTGAAGGTGGTTTCAGGTTCTACCGGTTGGATGAAAGATCATAAGGAAGACGTGGAGAAACTCTGCGCCGACGGTAAGCAGACCCTTTTCTGGGCGTCTAACTTCAGCATCGGAGTAGCCATCTTCTCTGCCGTAAACCGCTATCTGGCCAAGATCATGAACGGATTCCCACAGTACTCTGTCTGCATGCAGGAAACCCATCACGTTCATAAGCTCGATGCTCCATCAGGAACAGCCATCACCCTTGCCGAGGAAATCATCGACAACATCGATAGAAAGAAGGACTGGAAGCGTGGCGTTACTTATTGGACAGAGGATGGTCATCACGATGAGGGCGATGCAAACATCACCGATGAGGATCTGGTGATCAACTGCGTACGCGATGGCGAGGTTCCAGGAATCCACGCCGTAATGTATGATTCTGATGCCGATATGATTACCATCGAGCACAGCGCCCACTCTCGCAAGGGCTTCGCCCTGGGAGCCGTTCTCGCAGCTGAGTTCACAGCCAACCATTCCGGCTTGCTCACCACATCAGATTTATTTAAGTTCTAAATCAGGAATATCAGAAACAAGATTTCTTGAAACAAGATTTCTCCTGAAATTAAGAAAAGAAAGACATGATTGATAAACAGAAACAAAACCTCAATATGAAGGTGCAGTGGGCGAAGTTCGCAGTGGTTCTCGCCCTCTACCTCCTCTTCCTGATATGGGTAGAGAGCTGGCTGGGACTCATCGTGGTTCCGTTCATCTTCGACGTTTACATCACCAAGAAGATTCACTGGCAGTGGTGGAAGGATGAAGAAGGCCCTGTGCGCTTCATCATGAGCTGGGTTGATGCGCTCGTATTCGCCCTCGTGGCAGTATATTTCATCAACCTCTTCTTCTTCCAGAACTACGTGATTCCGTCTTCTTCTCTCGAAAAGAGTCTCCTCACGGGCGACTATCTCTTCGTGAGCAAGGTAAGCTACGGTCCTCGCATCCCTGAAACTCCGCTCACCATGCCTCTCACCCAGCACACTATGCCGCTGGTCAACGTGAAGAGCTACGTGGAGTGGCCTCACTGGGATTACCGCCGAGTAAAGGGCTTGGGCAACGTGAAGCTCAACGACATCGTGGTGTTCAACTATCCTGCCGGCGACACCCTCTGCAACGAGGAGCGCTATCAGGCGAACGATTACTACCAGATGGTTTACTCCATCGGCGACCAGATCCTGGAGCAGAACGGACAGCAGCAGGATGTTCGCGTGCTGAACCCTCTGCAGCAGCGCAGCTACTTCGAAAAGGTGTATGCTGCCGGACGCAACTACATCGCCAGCATGCCGGGCGAATATGGCGACATCATCAGCCGTCCTACCGACCGCCGCGAGAACTACGTGAAGCGCTGCGTAGGTTTGCCGGGACAGACCCTGCAGATCAAGAACCGCATCGTTTACCTGAACGGCAAGGCGAACAAGGAGCCTGATAATGTGCAATATACTTATAAGATGAAGCTCAAGGGCGAGTTCCCTATTGACCTTGCCGATGAGCTGGGAATCACCAACGAAGACCTCCTGATGTACAATCAGAGCGGCGTGATTCCTCTCACCAAGAAGGCTTACTTGGCGCTGAAGGCGAACAAGAACCTGGTAGAGAGCATCTCCATCAACACTGATGCAAGATACGGCGACCTGTATCCGCTCAATGCCTATACCGGCTGGACATGCGATAACTACGGTCCAGTATGGATTCCGAAGAAGGGCAAGAGCATCGCCCTGACCTTGAAGAATCTGCCTGTATATGAGCGCTGCATCAAGGTTTACGAGGGCAACGACCTCAAGGTAGATAGCCAGGGTAACATCTTCATCAACGGCAAGTTGGCGAAGAGCTACACCTTCAAGCTCGACTACTACTGGATGATGGGCGACAACCGCCACAACTCAGCCGACAGCCGCTACTGGGGCTTCGTGCCAGAGGACCACATCGTGGGCAAGCCTATCTTCATCTGGTGGAGCCACAGTCCTGATCATCCAGGCTTCTCAGGCATCCGCTGGAACCGCCTGTTCAACTTCGTAGATAACATCAAGTAACAGAAGTTTTTTGAAATCAAGAAAGCAAAGATAGATTGAAAATCGCAGTTAAATTCCTAATAGCTTTAGGTTTGTCGTTGCTCCTGGTGTGGGCGGTGCGAACCTATGCCTTCACTGTCTTCACGGTGCCCGCGGGAGGTCTTCCTCCGCAACTGAAAGCAGGTAACCGGGTGATAGTGAATAGGATTGACTGCGATTTTTTCGATCGTGGCGAGGTGGTTGTGTTCCGGGATTCCGTCACGTATCAGCGCCGCAAGATAGTTGCTGAGGCTTATTTCATCGGTAGGATAGAGAAGCTGCCGGGCGATACGATTCGCATCGATACGGTGCAGTATATCATTCCTACGGTGTGCTGCAAGCGCTGCGGCTGCAAGGATTGCCGCTTCTATCTGCTGAAAACGCCTACCGGGCAGCAGGTGGTGCATAAGCATCAGATGATAGGTAAGGCGTATAAGCTGTTCTAAACGTAAATAGTAATCATAAAGTTCAAAGTTCAAATTTCAAAGTTCAAAGTAAATTGAAAGCCCTTCTTTCTTCCACATATTTCGGCCCCATCCAGTGGTATCAGAAGCTGAACCGCTACGATGAATGCCTGATAGAGCGCCACGAGAGCTTTATCAAGCAAACCTATCGCAACCGTATGATCATCCCTACCACCAACGGCCCCCTCTCGCTCACCATCCCAACGAATCACAACACCTCATTGGCGATGAAAGATATCCGCATCTCCGACCACGCCAACTGGCGCCACGTCCACTGGAATGCGCTCCTCTCCGCCTACGGCGAGAGTCCCTTCTTCGAGTATTACCAGGACGATATCCGCCCCTTCTTCGAAAAGAAATACGAGTTCCTCTTCGATTTCAATATGGAGACTACTGAGAAGATGATAGAGCTTCTCGACATCCGTCCCAAGATTTCGATTACGGAGGAGTACATTCAGAGTAAAGAACTGAAAGGAGAGGATGAAATCAAGGATTTCCGCGATGCGATTCGCCCTAAGAAGCCGCTTCCTGATGCAGAATTCGCTCCCCAGCGCTATTACCAGGTTTACGAGCAGAAGTACGGTTTCCAGCCGAATATGAGCATCCTGGACCTCCTCTTCAATGAAGGCAACGAGGCGATATTCTACCTATAAATAATAAGGTAGAGTATCGCCTCGCAGCTTTCTTTCTGTTTTCTCGCAGCTTTCTTGCTACTTTCTCGCAGTCCTTTTTGCTGCCCCTCACCATCTTCTCGCAGCCTTCTTAGAGTCTTCTCGTCCCCTTTAGTTAAAAAAACTAAGTCATAGTTTTCTATCCCAATACTCGTAGTTTTTTGCCTCGTAACCCATTGTTTTTCATCTTTTTCGGTCTTCTATTAAGCCCTTCCTTTGTCATCAATGATGCCTGGGCGTGGTCTTCATAGATGCCCTCTCATCCCCTTATATCAGCATCCTTATCATCTCCCCCTCATCTCTCCCTCATCAGCATCAGGAGTTAACAGGTTAACAGTTAACACCCCAAAAATGCATACTCCCCCTCCCACACATATATAAAAATAAGTATATATATTTAATATAATAAGGTACGCAAGGGGGAGGTAGGAAAAAACAGCTGTTAACTGTTAACCCTGTTAACCCCCTCTCGCTCCAAGATGCTCTTTTTAGGAAATTTAAACAAGTATGCTTGGTGGGCTCATCGAAAAAACGTACTTTTGTACTCTACTTATAATAACATAGGCAGATACTTATAGCAACATAAGCAGAAACTAATAAACAACATCAAAGCGACAATGAAGAAACTGAAATTCCATATAGTAGGTCTTACCCACAACGATGTGAAGGGGCATGAGGTAGAATATGCCCGCGAAGCCGTAGGCAGAACCATCTGCCTGGTGCCCGATGACGCCAACTCCTTTGATACGCTGGCGGTGAAGGCTTACGACAAGCAGCGCTTCATCGGCTACGTCTCTGCCCTGGAGGGTGAGGACGTAAGAGCCCTCATCATCGCCCGGAAAGGTATTAACCTGCGAACCCGATGCGTGGGAAGCAACAGCAAGGATGGGGGCGATGACAAGACGGGACTCTATCTCATCGTCCAGGTACGGGTGGATGTTCCGGAGCAGGAGATAGAGCTGGCGCGCAAGGGGCTCTATGATGACAGAATCTACTACGACTGGCACTATTCCGGACCCATCCTGCCCATCGACAAGCTGACCCGTTTCAGCGATTGCACCATGATGCTGGAAGGCGTCATCAATGACATCAGCCAGATTCAGGAGAAACTATCCCATATCAGAAATCTCTCTCCTGCCGGGAATCTTTCTCCTGATAGGAACCTTTCTCCTGCCGAAAATCTCTCTCCTAATGGAAAACTCTCTCCTAATGGAAACCTATCTCCTGATGGAAATTTCTCTCATCAACCGACCCCCTCTGAAGATGCTCAGAATCTCTCTGATCCCGATTACAGGGCCGAGCTGGAGGCTGAGCTGAGCGATAACCTGGAAGAGGCTAGGGAGCGCCTTGCCTGCTTCCTGGAGATTCAGCGGAGCGATTATTCCCGCGAGATGACTCAGACGAGAAACCGCATCCTCAACAAGCTCTATCTGATAGATGATGAAGAAATCCATCGCATGGCCGAAGTACTGACTACCGAACTGGGATTCATCACCAGCTCCGGTTATCGTGAGCGCGCTGCCCAGTCGTTCTTCATCGATGCCCCTATCGCCCTCAAGCAGAAGCAGACGGGCACCTACGATTACACCGACCAGCTTGATGAGATAGAACGCCAGCTCAAGGCCTTCCCCTTCTCGCTCTACCAGACTTTCAAGGCGGACCCGGTAGATTTCCTCCGCCAGGTATTCTATAAGCGTGTGCCCCGCAAGATGATGCTCCAGCTGCTCTCGGGCATCGTACTGATGATTATGAACGCCAGGGTGAGCGATGTGAAGCAGTGGGGCAAGCACGGCAACGAGGAGGCGCTGATAGCGATGAAGACTGTTGGGAAGAAATCTGCGATTGGAGAGCATAAGAAGGAACTCAAGGAACTGGTGGAAAAGACCGTAATGAAGATTGCTGTTTATCAGAAGAGGGGATATTATGGCGTGTTTCTTTCAAAAAAGGTCTATTGGTATCCTGTATTCCGCCTGATGGGCGATTGGGAATTGCTCCCATCCAATTCTCCTCAGTCGTTCTGTACATTCTTGGAAGAGCAGTTTAAAGGCAAGAAAATATCCGGTCCGAAAGCTCCTCTCTGCGGTAGGGATGATTTGAGGCAAGCAGGAGTCGCTCCCTTTTCTAACCATAAGGCATTGGAATGGAAATGTCTGACGCAGGAAGAGCTTATCAATACGCAGGAAGCAAAATTCAATCGTTATTGTGAGATTGTTGATGTTTTTATGGATAACCTGAGAGAAGAAGCCTTTAAGAAGGGTATTATGTTAGATGATTGGCTTAAAAATTAAGAGGCGTTGGCAGCGGAATTGTATCTGTTGCCAACGCTTTTTTCTTTTTCGCTCCTTTTTCCTGTATCCAGTTTCTTTCTTCTTTCTCACTTGTTTTATACCTCTCTTTATACCTGAATCTAAAACTTTTATCCCCTTTGCCCGATATTTTTATACAGCTTTTGTCGGCAGAGGTATAATAATGGAGTTACTTTCTTTTTCCTTATCTTTGCATCGCTTTTTCGGCTGAAAGAGCGGTGTTCTTTGACATGTTGATACAAAAGATCCACGCAGTAGGCTGCGTGTTACTCCCGGTATGGTTTCTGATGTCTGTCATGGCTTCTTGGCAGGTCCCTCGGTGTACTTTGAATTGTTCTTCCTCCTTGCCCTTTCATCTTGGGCGTGGCGGTATCCTCTCGTTAGTATAATCAGCTTCGGAAGGCTGGTTATAGCTCCCAGTGTTTCCGGATAAACAATAATATTAACCCCTCAACTCTCTTCTGATTTTGGAGGAGATGTTGAAATAAAAAAAGAAAGATTTATGAAAAAGTTGTTCTCTTTTGAGGAGTGTAAGCAGATGAGCCGTCGTCTCATCGCCATGAACCCTAACCGCAATGCGAACATGGGTAAGATTTCTACTCATCTCCTCGATTACTATACCGAGCTTACCAAGCAGCCTTGGCTCAGCACCCTCGTAGGTCAGATTCGCGACCTTACCGCCAAGCAGCAGGAGGTGAAGGCAGGCGAGACCTTCAAGCAGCTCGACAAGCAGGTTTCCGCACTCAAGAAGCAGCTGCCGTTCCGCTCTCCTCACTACTTCCACTTCCTGGACGACCATCGCGCCCAGAAGACCATCGACCCGGAGGCCTTCACCTTCCAAACCACCGTGGACATCGACAACCCAGAAGAGGTGGAGACGGCGGTGAAGAATGCCCTTCTGCTGAACGGAATGTTTGATGACCCTGCCGAGAAGCTTTTCAGAGAGAAGATTTTCTCTGCCGATGACATCGAGCTTTGGAAGGGAAAAGTGCTTCACGTGGAACGTTCGGCTCGCAACAAGGCGCACATCGACATCCGTATCCCTGTCGGAATGACCATCGCTGAGGCTCAGAGTGCCTTCTGCAAGCTCATCCATGCCACCGAAGACCCTAGCTGCGTTACGCCCGAGCGCATCATCTTCATCACCGATGCCGTGAGCCAGATCTATACTGCCGACGACTGGTACAAGCGACTGGATGAGGAAGCCGTGGCAGAATATCGTGAGGCTTACAGAAAGAGAGGATTGGACATCGACGGTCGTCCATTGGATATTGATTCGGCTCAGTCAAGAGCATCTCAGAATTCATCTTCTCAAAGCCAATTTTCTCAGGATTCTTCTGCTCCAACCGTTGATTTCCAACCTATCGAGAGCGAGGAGGAGAAGGCGAGAAAGGCGGCAAATGCCGTGCAGTATGAGCAGACCTACGATGGCGTTCCTTACGAGGAGATTACCAAGGCGCTGGTGGAGCTGATGGGCGGCGCTCCTGCCCATGGCAACCGCAACAACTTCATCTATCGAGAAGCCTGCCTGCTCAGATACATCTGCAACAGCGAGGCGGCTTGGATTAAGCAGGTAATCGAGATTTTCGGCGAAGACGAGGCAAAGGCGTTCGCCTCTGTAGAGAGCGCCTGCAAGGTGGCTCAGTCCTCGGAAATGCCTCAGCTCGTGAAGCAGGCGGTGGAGATCGCCCGCAAGAATTATCTTGCCAAGCAGGCTACCGAGAAGGCGGGAATCTACGCCGATGTTCCTCCTCAGATGCCTGCCCGATTGCCTAAGCTCATCAAGCTGCTCACCAGCAAGGTGCCTGTCGATTTCAAGCCGGCTGTGGCGATGGCGGTCTTCCCTCCGCTGGCTGCTCATCTCAAGGGTGTCAGCTTCCGTTACATTGACAATCAGATGCATGAGCCGGCGATGATGAATCTGCTCGTAGCGCCAATGTCATCTGGTAAATCGGCGGTAAACGGTCCTATCGACTGCATCATCGACGACCTGGTTCAGATGGATAAGGTGAACCGCCAGAAGGAGCAGGATTGGAAGGACGAGGTGAACACCATGGGCGACAACAAGAAGAAACCGGTGCGCCCGGAAGACATCTGCATCCGCATCGTTTCGCCCGACCTTACCCGTGCCGCCTACATCCAGCGTCTCGACGACGTGCAGAAGGCTGGCGGCGCCTATCTCTACTGCAAGATGGACGAGGTGGACATGCTCAGGAAATTCAACGACCCTAGCCAGCTGATCCGTCTCTGCTGGGACAATTCAGAGGATGGTCAGGAGCGTGTGGGCACCAAGAGCGTAACCGCCCGCGTAAAGACCCGTTTCAACTGGAATGCTTCGAGCACCATCGCCGTTACGCAGAAGTTCTTCTCGGTAAGAGAGGTGGCTGATGGAGCCGTGAGCCGACTGTCGCTTGCCACCATCATCCGTCCCGATTTCGCTCCTTATCCGGTAGTGGGAGAGTATGATGCGCTGTTCAAGTCGGAGTTGGCTTCTTATATTCATCGCTTGAATGCTGCCAGCGGTTTCAAGGAGTGCAGGAAGGCGCGCCAGCTTATCGAGCGACTGGGCAGCGAGATTATGGAGATGGCTCAGCTGGCTTACAACAAGCCTTACGCCGAGTTTGCCAAGCGTGGTTTGGCGAATGGTTTCCGCAGAGCCATGGTGCTTTATCTGGCGAATGGCGAGAAGTGGGAGAAGGCGATAGAGGACTTCATAGAGTGGAGCGTGAAGTATGATTTGTGGTGCAAGATGCGTTTCTTCGGCAATCAGATGCAGGAGGCGATAGATGCCGACAATCGTGCCGTGTGCCATTCATCCGGAGTGAGCAATCTTCTTCTCTTCGTTCACGATACCTTTGACAAGGCAGAGATTCAGAATGTCTGTATGGTTCATGGCACCAAGACGAAGCTTGCCATCCTCCTGTGCAACTGGAAGAAGCGTGGCTTCATCGTGAAGAACGATGATGATACTTTCTCCAAGACGGCTAAGTTCATCGCCAAGTACGGCCATTATGGAACGCCTGGAATGGCAGCGTAAGGCTGGTGTAGGGCGTGTTGAGCTTGCTTGCGAAAAATCGACAAAAAGAAATCGGGCGGTTAACAGTTAACAGCCCGATTTTCTTTGTTTATACCCCTATTCGAGGATGATTCAGAGATTTACTACATTGAAGAAGTTTTGTAACTTGCTGATATGTAGGTAAATCTAGTTCTTTTAATCTTATTTCTTAAGATATGGCTTCAGGATTCTAATCCAGTTCTGATAGCCTTTTCCGAGCAAATGCAAGCCATCGTTGCTGTAATCCGGGTTCATATCCTGGGTTCCAGGAGTCACGAACTCAGAGAAGAGGTCGATGTAGGTCAAGCCACGGCGGTTGGCGATTTCCTTGATCAGGGCGTTGAGGGCAGGAACATCCTTCTTGCGGCTCATGTGGTCAACGAACATGTTGAACTTTGGGTTTAGCGGCAGAACGCTCTGCAGATAGAGTCGGGTAGAAGGAGATTCCTTCTTGACTCGCTCAGCAATCTCATCGATGTTCTTGGCGATTTCCTCGATGCTGCGGCCGCCGGAGAGGTCGTTGATGCCGATGAGGAGGAAGATCTTGGCTGGCTTGCCCTTGGTGATGGTGTGGAGGCGGTCGAGAACGCCATCGGTTCTATCGCCGCTGATTCCACGGTTCTTGGCGTGTGGATTGTTGAGTAACTCCGCCCACTCGCATCCGTTGGTGATGCTGTTGCCCAGGAAGATGATGTCCTTCTTGCTGGTAGGGAGAACTTCAAAGAGCGTGGCTCTCTGGTCATAAAATGTAGTGTGCTTGCGTCCTTGAGCCTGTAAGGTAGTGCAGGCGCAGAGGAGGCAGATTGATAACAGGAATTGTTTCATCATAATTTTTATATTAAGTTAGTTATTAATGCGTATTTTAGTTACTTGAAAATCAGGGTGGTGAGCCTGTCTTTATTGAACAGCTCCTGAGCCACGGCTTGAATCTGGGCGGCAGTAATCTCATCCACCTGCTCGTAGAGGCGGTCAACGTTCTTCTCCCAGCCATAATGCAGGAAACTCTTGCCGAAGTCGAGGGCGAAGTTCTCGCGGTTGTCGCAAGCCACGCCTATCTGACCCTTAATCTGCTTCTTGGCGGCTTTGAGCTGCGCATCGCTCAATGGCTTCTGCATGAACTTATCCAGCTCCTTGCGAACCAGTCTGAGACAGCGCTTCACATCGTGCTCATCGCAGCCGAAATAGATGCTCCAGGTGCCCGTGTCGCCATAAGCCACCATCGTGCTTTCTACGGTGTAAACCAATCCGTTGTGCTCTCTGAGGGCGAGGTTCAGCTTGGCATTCATACCCGGTCCGCCCAGCATATTGTTGAGCAGATAGAGCGGCATTCGGCGGTCGTCGTTCACATCGTAAGCGCGGGTTCCAATCATCACGTGCGCCTGATGCGTATTCTTCTGCATCACAATCGTCTGACCCTCGACTTTACTTTGAACATTGAACTTTGAGCTTTGAACTTTATGATTTGCATCGTCTGCTTCCATTTCTGCTGTTGGTGTTTCGGAAGTTTTGCTATTCATAAAGTTCAAAGTTCCATGTTCAAAGTTCAAAGTCTTCAAAAGCTTCACCAACTTCTTGAAATCAATATCCCCATAAGCGAAGAATATCGCATTATCAGGTCGGTAAAGCTTCCTTGTAAAGCGCAATGCATCCTCTGTAGTAAAGGAGCGAACCTGTTCGGCAGTTCCCAGGATATTATGCCCCAGCGGTGAACCCTTAAACAGAATATTCTCGAATTCATCGTAAATCAGTTCGGCTGGCGAATCGTTATAGCTCTCAATCTCATCGCAGATTACCTCCACCTCCTTATCAATCTCCGCTTGCGGATAAACCGAGTGGAAGACGATGTCGGAAAGCAGATCCACGGCTCTTGCGATGTGCTCCTTCAGGATGGCGGAGTAATACACTGTGCCCTCCTTGTTGGTGTAGGCATTCAGGTCGCCGCCCACGCTCTCCAGGCAGTTGAGAATGTGCCAGGCTTTTCGGCGCTCGGTGCCCTTGAAGGTGACGTGCTCGCAGAAATGAGCCAAGCCCTCCTCGCCCGGCTCCTCGTTGCGGGTGCCGGCATTTATCTGATAACCGCAATACACCACCTGGCTATCTGATGGCAGGTGGATGATGCGGAGTCCATTGTCTAATGTATAAGTATTGTATTTCATTTCAAGGTGCAAAGTTACATTGAAAATGTAATGAATCCAAAAAAATGGGCATTTATTTTGCATTATCGCCAAAAAGAATTATCTTTGCCACCAAAAAATATAAATAGAGACATAAAACAATGCGTAAGGTTATAGGAATAGGAGAGACCGTGCTTGATATCATCTTCAAGAACGGCAAGCCGATAGAGGCTGTACCTGGTGGTTCATCGTTCAATGCTGCCGTTTCGCTGGGACGTTCGGGCGTGAATACTTCGTTTATCAGCGAGGCTGGCAACGACCGTATCGGCGAGTATGTGATTCAGTTTTTGAGAGAAAATGGTGTGAATGCCGACAATGTGAGCATCTTTCCGGATTCGAAGTCGCCACTCTCGCTGGCGTTTCTCGACGAGAACAATAATGCCGACTACATCTTCTACAAGGATCATCCCCACGACCAGCTGGAGTTTGCCACACCGGAAATCAATCCTGGCGACATCGTGCTCTTCGGTTCGTTCTTCGCCCTGAATCCTGTGGTTCGTCCTCAGGTAGCCGGTTTCCTGGAGTACGCCAAGAATCACGGCGCCATCCTCTATTACGACATCAACTTCCGTGCTTCTCATCAGAATGAGATCATGAAGATTACGCCTAATCTGATAGAGAACCTGGAGTATGCTGATTTCGTGCGCGGCAGCCACGAGGACTTCGGAATCCTCTACAAGAAGCCGGAGGCGGATAAGGTGTATAATGCCGAAATCAGTTTCTACTGCAAGAAGTTTATCTGCACCCAGGGCGCTGACCCTGTGGAGGTGAGAGCGGAGAATGGTTTTGCCAAGAGTTATCCTTCGGAGAAGATGAAGCCGGTGAGCACCATCGGAGCCGGCGATAACTTCAATGCCGGTTTCGTATTCGGCTTGATTAAGGATGGAATCACCCGAGAGGATATCGACCGCGGATTGACAGAGGCGCAATGGGACAGCCTCCTGAAGAGCGCCCAGGAGTTCTCCACCGAATGCTGCAAGGACATCTACAATTATGTTTCCAAGGAATTCGGAGAAGAAAAGAAGAAGGAATTATAAAAATATATAGATTATGACTGAGATTACAAACAAGATTTATTACGTAGGCGTTAACGACCGCAACAAGCATCGTTTCGAGGGCCTCTGGCCTTTGCCTAACGGAGTGAGCTATAACTCGTATATCATTGACGATGAGAAGGTAGCGTTGGTAGATACTGTAGAGGTGGATTTCTTCACCCAGTTCCTCGAGAACATCCACGAGGTGATTGGCGACCGCGAAATCGATTATCTCATCATCAACCACATGGAACCTGACCACAGCGGTTCCATCGCCCTCATCAAGAAATATTACCCTAACATCAAGATTGTGGGCAACAAGAAGACCCTGGGAATGCTGGAGGGCTTCTATGGCGTAACCGATGATGTGGTAGAGGTGAAGAATGGCGAAACCCTTTCACTCGGCAGCCACGAGCTGAGCTTCGTTCTCATCCCTATGGTTCACTGGCCAGAGACGATGGTTACTCTTGATGCAAAGAACAAGGTGCTCTTCTCGGGCGATGCGTTCGGCTGCTTCGGTGCGCTGAATGGCGGAATCATCGATACGGAAATCAACTGCGAGACTTTCTGGCTGGAGATGATTCGCTACTACTCAAACATTGTGGGTAAGTATGGAATCCCTGTTCAGAATGCATTGAAGAAGTTGGCTGGCGTAGAGCTGGATTACATCTGCTCAACCCATGGTCCTGTTTGGCACGAGCATATTGAGAAGGTTATCGGCATGTATGATAAAATGTCGAAGTATGAGACGGAGCCAGGCCTCGTCATCTGCTACGGCACCATGTATGGCAACACCGAGCGCATGGCTGAAATCATCGCCCGTGCGGCAAGCAAGGCAGGCGTGAAGAACATCGTGATGTATAATATCTCGAAGACTCACCACAGCTACATCCTGCGCGATATTTTCCGCTACAAGGGTCTTATCGTGGGTGCTCCAACCTACAATGCCGGTCTTTATCACGAGATGGAGGTTCTCCTCTCCGAGCTTGCCAATAAGGACATCAAGAACCACCTCCTCGGCTGGTACGGTTCTCATTGCTGGGCAAGCAAGGCTGTGGCTAAGATTCAGGAGTGGAACGAAACCAAGCTCCACTACGAGCCAGTGGGCGAGCCGGTGGATATGAAGCAGGCGATTACTCCAGAGGTAAAGGCGCAGTGCGAGGCTCTGGGTAAGGCGATGGCTGAGAAGCTGCTGGCAGAATAAATCAGAATCTATTCATTCTGAATGAAAGGTTTCCGAGAAATTGTTCATTCAGAATGAAAGATTTCATCTATTGGGCACGAGCAATCGTGCCCTTTTTTATGTTTCTGAAGAGTTAAATCGATGGAAAAGTTTGGCGTTATCAAGTATAACTTACTCTAAATTGGGCTTTGATTGAAAATCAAGAAGTTGGGCGTTTGCCTTTATAATATAGGTAACAATATGGAAACGAGCGGATTTCTACTCGTTTCTGTATTTTGCAATATGCAAAGAACGCCTCAATTCGGGGACAAAGATACGATAAATATCTAAATATCCAATGATTTACTAGAAGAATTTGATGGCAATTATAACTTTTTATGTTAATTCCTATGCTTGATACGTAGATTTCCAAGAAAAAGTTTGGTGTTTCCGATAAAAAAGCGTATTTTTGCAGCAACAAATCCCACCACGCCTCTCAACGATGCGTACCACGGTGGGACTTCGCTTTTTATATAGGTATATGAACTACGACAAACAACCGATAAACATAGATGAACAATTAGCCTTGCTCCAAAACAGAGGACTAATGATAGAGGATGTTGCAACAGCCAAATTACAGCTTCGCAATATCAGCTATTTCCGTATAGCTAGTTATCTACGATATATAGAGCAAGACCGACAGCATCATCTTTACAAGTCAGGCTGTACATTCGAGCAAGCCATCAACCTTTATCTCTTTGATAAAGAACTCCGCCAACTTATATTCAAAGCTATCCAAGATATTGAGATTTCTCTCCGAACTAAGATGATTCAAGTGTTCTCAATGGAACACGGGGCATTTTGGTTTATGGATTCATCATTGTTCAAGAATGCAGAGTTTTATGAAGGTTGCCTTGATAATATAAAGAAAGAAGTGTCTCGCTCAAATGAAGATTTTATCAAGGATCATTCCGAGAAATATACTTATCCTGCTCTTCCTCCTGTGTGGAAAACCTTGGAGGTTGTTTCTTTTGGTACGCTTTCCAAGTTGTTTTGCCTGTTTAAGGACAATCGATTAAAGAAACAAGTGGCAAGAGAGTTTGGACTTCCTCAATACACTTATTTGGAAAGTTGGATAAGGTGCATTACCGTACTTCGCAATTGCTGTGCCCATCATGCACGTATATGGAACAGGCGTTTTGCCTTGAAGCCTCAATTGCCGAATCGGCTTCCTCTTCATTGGATTACTTCAAGTCAAAAACCGATTAAGCTGTACCATCAACTATGCACCTTATTATATTTGGATCAAACAATCACACCTTGCATGGATTTGAAAAGTTCTCTGTTCAAATTATTTGCAGAATACCCCAATGTAGATTTACATGCCATGGGATTTCCTCAAGGTTGGGAAAACGAACCTTTATGGAGATTGTAGACAGGTATTCGGATATAGTTTATCCGAATACCTGTTGCCATAACGTTTTATTGCTGACGATGATTCTCACATCGGCTTTCATATACTTTTGCAGTATAGGAGTATTTTGTCCCTGTGTACTCACTGTGGCTATAGCCATAAAATAGTTACCATCTTCCCTATGTATGAGCCTGGCTTTATGGCTTGTGATGTCGCAGTTATAAGATGCATTATCGTTGCCCTCGAAAGATACATGAGCCGTCCTTGGCTCATCGAAAAGATACAAATACTTGTATGGCACAAACACTTGCACTGTTCTTTGATTGATGACCTCACCATTAGCCTCTATGGATATAGGATAAGGTATCTTGTAGAAAGCAACTGCGAGGGCGAGGACTATTATCGTAATGACAACCGTTCCCAAGCTGACGAGGCGAGGAGGAACTTTGCCTATCACGTTCCTCACCTTCTCGCTTCTCAACTCGATATTATCTGATTCTTTTTCATTCTGTTCCATATCAAAAGCATTTTAGTTTCCCAATTCCAACTGATTCTTCACAAGGTTATAATATGCCCCTCGCTTGGCGGTCAAAGACTCATGGTTGCCTATCTCAACCACCTTTCCATGGTCGATGACCACAATTTGGTCGGCATTCTTCACCGTGCTTAGGCGATGAGCCACAATCACAACAGTCTTACCCTTATAGAACTTATCCAAGTTCTCCACGATGCTTCTCTCATTGTTGGCATCCAGCGAGTTGGTCGCCTCGTCAAGGAAGATGTAGTCGGGATTCTTATACACCGCCCTTGCTATCAAGATACGCTGTTTCTGTCCCTGGCTCAGTCCCACGCCATCACGCCCAATCTTGGTGTTGAGCTTCAGAGGCAAAGCCATCACATAGTCCTTGATACAAGCTATCTCGGCAGCTTTCAACAACCTTTCCTTATCTATATCGCCATCATCAACAGCAATATTTCGTGCGATACTCTCCGAGAAGATAACACCATCCTGCATGACAACGCCACATTGTCTGCGCCACCATTTCTTGTTGAGCTTGTTGATGTCGGTGTTACCAATGTTGATTTGTCCTTCCAAGACAGGATAGTAACCAAGCATCAAACGGATGAGGGTGGTCTTTCCACTGCCAGATGCGCCAACGATAGCTGTTACCTTGCCTTGCGGAATGTGAATGCCCACATCGTCTATGGTTTTGCGCAAAGCATGTGGGTCATACTTGAACATGATGTTCTTAATGTCAATGCCCTCGCTCTTATCTTCAATAGAAGTTAGCAAGCCTTCCTTTCCATTCTCATCATCCATCTGGTGAATCTCGTTGATTCGCTCCAAGCTAATCTTCACATCTTGCAGGGAATAGAAGAAGTTCATCAGTTGCTCCACAGGCGAGTTGAGCTGTCCGATGATGTATTGCACGGCAAGCATCATACCAAGTGTCATTTGCCCATGTATCACGGCGGTTGCAGCGACTACCGTAATGATGATGTTCTTCACCTCGTTAATAAAGATGCTTCCTGCCTCCTGAGTCTGTTGGAGTTTGAGCGACTTCATCTGCACGCCGAACAAGTCAGCTTGTGTGTCCTCCCATTCCCATCTTCTGCGTTGCTCACAACCCTGTAATTTGATTTCCTGCATAGAAGTGATAAATTCATAAGTCTTGTTATTATTGATGGCTTGCTGCTCAAACAGTTCATAATCAAGAACCTTTCTTCGTTTCAAAAACAAGGTCATCCATACACCATAGAGGATGCTTCCCAACAAGAAGATGACTAACACCAATTTGTTATAGAAGAACAGAACCAATGAGAACACCACAAAGGTGAATATTACAAAAGTTATGTTGAGAGTCTGCTGTGTCAAGAAAGTATTTACTCGACTATGGTCGTTCATTCTCTGCATCAAGTCGCCCATGAGTTTCGTGTCAAAGAAAGACATCGGCAGTTTCAAGAGTTTGATGAAGAAGTCGCTCACCAATGAGATATTGATGCGCAGGGAGATATGCAACAACAGCCATCTGCGAATGAAATCAATAGCAGTACGACTGATGGTAAGCATCAATTGCCCCAACAAGATAAGCCACACGAAACCAATGTCTTGGTTCTTGATGCCGACATCCACAATGGACTGTGTGAGGAATGGCAAGACAAGTTGCAAAAGACTACCAATAATCAAGCCTAAAATGATTTGCCCAAAATACTTGCGATATTTCTTCACATAACCAAAGAGAAAGCGGAAAGACCTTTTCTCTTTGATGTGTTCTTCACTCTCCATCTTATAAGTGAAAAAAGCAGGAGTGGTTTCCAAGAACATAGCGATGCCTTTGTCTTCTTCATTCGAGCTTGTACTTATCCAATGCTTTTTGAACTCCTCAAGGCTGTACGTTACCAATCCCTTTCCAGGGTCTGCGATATAGAATCTCTTTCCTTTCTTCACCTTGTATAGAACCACAAAGTGATTCTGGTTCCAATGAAGAATGCAAGGTAGAGGTGCTTCGTTAAAAATCGAAGTCGTTGCCCTTGCACATGTGGTATGCAACCCTAAAGTATTTGCCGCTTCATTAATGCCAAGCAGGGACACCCCTTCCGTAGTGGCAAAACAAAGTTTCGACAGAGAATCCAAAGAGTATTCTCTGCCGAAATATTTGCATACCATTTGCAAGCAGGCTATCCCGCATTGCATTGAGTCATGTTGACGTATCATAGGAAAAATCATATCATTTATATTAAAAAATAACTTTCTATGTTTTCAGGATGGGAAACTTTCTGTTTGCAACAAGTTGATTTTTATTCTTTTCCGAAGCTTTAGTTTTATGACTTTACATTCTGTTCTTTTGAGATTGACCTGCACCAGTTCCTTTATACTTGCTGTTCGTTGCGTTAAAGCGATAGCGGATGCTAAAGGTAATGGTACTTGTGGAATTTAGGTCATATAACATTGTTCTTTGTACACCTGAATAGAATGTGCGATGTTGATTCCCCGTTCCGAATACATCTGAAACGTCAAGTGTCAACGTAAGGCGATTCTTGAGCAACGACTTGTAGAGTGACAGGTCTGTATTGAAATAGCCTTGGCGGATACATTTGTTACCCATATTACCTTCGGTCTGTGCGGTCATTACAAATGAAGCCGTCAGTAACTTGAAGTCAAACGCATTGGTAAGTTGGAAAACTGCCACAGGATTGTCAAGTTTATTGCCCACATGCGTATTCATCTTGAGCCATTGCTTAAAGAGCATTGTTTCCAATGTTGGATGCCAAATGCCAAAGGTAGGGTTCAGCGTCAGTCCTGCTTGGAAAGAGTTGTAGCTATCGATGTTCTCTGGGCGAGCGAGTGACTTCATCGGATCTCCACGATAAGTCTGCGTCATCGTACAAACCTCATCTGAGATATGCGAATAAACCAATTGCAGATTGAGCCATTCCCAAGAGAGTCCGTAGGTAAGATTGTGTGTAATTGAAGGAACGAGGAATGGATTGCCCGACTCGTATGTGTATTGGTTGTCATACTGCACACCGCTTCTAAGCTCGTTGTAGCTTGGACGATAGATGTCGGTGGCATACGTCAGTTGCATCTGTGTCTTGCCAACAGGAAGCGAGAGAGCCAAAGACGGAAACCAATTGCCGTAAGTCTTGCTCTGTTCTGCTATATACAAATCATTGTCATAATAGTCAAAGTCGATGTATTCATAGCGAAGCCCTGCTTGCATCGTCAGTAGCCCGAATTTACGGCTATAGTCAACGAACGCCGATGTCATTGACTCTTTGACTTTTTCTTTCTCGTTATCAACCACTTCTGGCTCCACTTGGTAGTGACATCTTCGATTCACATGACTGTATTCACCGCCCAACGAAAAATTGCCATTCAACAAAGGAATACTAAGGACAAGTTTGGATGCCAACAAATAGTTGCGATTGTTGCGATAAGAGCAGACATCAGACTTTTCCGTCTCTGTCTGGCGATATTCGTCAAGCACTGTTTCGTGTAAGTCCATCCACTGCTTCTTGCCATACCAATAATAATCTGTATTGAAATCCACATTCAGCCCTCCTATCTTGCCAACATAATAAGCATTGGCGGAATAAGTCGTTGACTGACCTGGACTCAGATAATCAACGGTTGAAGATTCCTTCTGTACATTGTTCTGCATTATATTGAACGTCTGAGTTCCTTCGCCCTTATCCTTTGCTAAACGATTGTAGCTGAAGCTGGCACCCAAATTGCTTTCTTCGCCAAGCATATAGCTTACCCCCAAGCGTGCGTATGGGTTGATGTTAGTGAATTCCTGATTGACGTTCATATTCTGCTGCCAAGTATCTGTGATGTATGAATATTGCGTCACTTGTTTGTTTTCTGGAGTGTGAGCATATGCACCATACAAGAACCCATTGACATCCAATCCTCCTCTTCGATAATTTCCTTGGAACGACTCATAAGAGCTCAAACGTTTTTCTTCATTGACCGAAAACGTAGTTTTATTGTCAAAGCTGAAGCCTTCGCCCTGTGTCTTCTTTGTGGTAATGCGTATGACACTCTTCACACTGGCATCATATCGTGCACCAGGGTTGTTGATTACTTCAATTTTCTTTATGTTGCTTGGTTGCAAACGTTGCAAATCCATTTGGTCTTGCATCTTCCGACCATTGATAAATATTACAGGTGTGCCACGACCAAACACTTCTATTTGTCCATCTTTGGCAGACACATTAGGAATGCGTGAAAGCAACTGTTCCATATTGGAAGTTTTCTCCAATACACTGCCTTCTATATTTGTTATCATTCCCTCACCTCGCAGCACGGTCTTTGGCAACGAACTTTTGACAACAACCTCGCCAAGCATGTTGGTGCTTTCCTGAAGTTTTAAGGTGACGGTAGTTTGCCCCGTATAATTTATATATTGTGTTTCATAACCGATGAGAGAAACTCGAATGACATTGCCACTCTTTACGCCTTCAAGCATGAAAGAACCATCTTCCTTACTAACCGTTCCTTTAACGAAAGAAGAGTCTGATTGTAACAGTTCCACAACATTGGCAAATGAAATTGGCTTACCTTTTGTGTCTGTCACAACCCCTTGGATGTTCTGTGCCATCAGCATAGGGCATAGCCCTAAGAACATTATTAGTAATGCAAAATACTTTCTCATATTATTCTACTTTATCTATAAGACAATTATCAGGCTTGGCATAAAGTCCTAATTTCTGAGAATAAGACTTTATTCTACAGTTTCTCATGCAACAAAAGCTATGTAACTTGCATGAGTTACAAGTGTCTATTTGCGAAATTGTTATACCACCTCGCATCATTTGCCATGCCGATTCTTTCTCCCAAATGTCTTGCAAAGTTTCTGTCTTTAAATCCCCTATCTTCAGAAAAGGAAGATAAAAAGCATAAACGCATGGATATACACAACCATCGGAACTTATAGCGACACGTTTTGTCCCTGCTGCACAAAAGACCTTTTCATCCTTACTATAGCCATCTATGTTTTCTTTATATGAGAGATTAGGAAAGTCTATTGTAATTCTATCAGAGTAGTTGGTTTGAAGTTGAGTGATCTTTTTGCGCATTAGACTTTCTTCTTTTGGGCTCAAAAGTAAAAAGTCGTTTGAAAACGCCCTTCCTTCTGGCTCTACTAAATTAATAGACAAATGATGTACGCCCTTGTTTATTAAAAAAAGTATCAACTCTTCCAAATGCTCCTTGTTGTGGGCATTTACAACATGTGCAATATTGAGGTTTACACCATTCTGCACCATTAGATCAATTGTATGGACTATATGCTCAAATGTATTTTTCCCTCTAAGGAACTCATGTTGTTCTGCTGTACATCCATCCAACGAAATTGTTACAGATACATTTTTTTCTTGAAAATATCCAAATTTTTCTCAGAAATCAGCATGCCATTAGTAAGAATAGAAAAACTCATACGTAAATCTGTTACTTTTCTTAGCAACTGTTCGAAATGAGGATACATCATAGGCTCCCCACCGCTAATAATGACATTATAAATATTGGCTTTTTCTAATTCTATGAAGATTTTTTCCCATTCATGCGTAGACAAGTGAGTTCTTTTATCACTATGTAATTCTGATGACTGAAAACAATGCTTACATTTTAAATTACAATTGTGTGTCAATAGAAGTTCAACATCCATAGGTGAGGATGTTATAGGAATTTGCTCAATAGCATGAATGTTCGAAAAACGATTCGTTGAATGATATGAGCTTTTACTTTGGACAAACAGATGCTCGAACCCAAACTCTTTTTCTATTTGACTAACATTGTCCCATTTCAAATTTACGCCTTGTTCTGCAAGACTATTTTTCACATCTTCGTATGCTCTGGCATTTGTGTAGAAGAGATGCAAAAGTGTATAAAGCGAAGCTGTTAATCTTGCTAATTTTCGTGTTTCAATGTTGTACAAGGCATATGAGTTGCCATAATATTCATCATGCCTCATTATCCATTTATTTGATATTGTGTACAAAACTCTATTATCCATATTACTTACTTTTGAAAAATGGTCAAGAGAATTAAAATAAACTCTCTTGACCATAAAATTATTGAATGCAAGTGTATCCGTTAACTATCTTATGGCTTCAACGTAGTGTCGGTAGTTGTTGTTGAAGTCGTTGGCTTAGAAGGAGATGTTGTTCCTCCGTTATTTGTTGTGTTACAACAATTATTTACACCTTGTATTCCAAGTGCATAAACTGTGACATCCTCGACACCAAAGCCCCCTCGCATCAAAGCGAGCTCTTCTTTAGAAAGAAGTTCTTTTTCTTTGTCCATAATTTTCTGTTTTAAAATTAAACAAACTGTTAACTGCCTAGGAATCTACGTGTCTTAGAAGTTACGCCTTTTTACCCAGACGGGGCTGTATCAACCTTGCGCAAAGGTTATTGGAACAATTGCACCAAAACGAAAGCAAACTGCAATTATTTACCTCATTTTGTATTCCGAATGCAAAGGTATAAATACTTTTTAAAACAACATAATTTTAGGAGGATATTTAAGTTACATTAAGCAATGTTATACGTGCTTGCACTTTGCATAATAATACAAGAAATAACGTTTTCATTTACTTTTCTTACTGTTTATCTGCATTTTTATCCTATTTGATTCATCAATAAGTTGTCTTGCTATACTATCTTTATATGATGCTATCTCAACCATTTTATGGTGTTGATAGACTGAATCTTCATAAGTAGCAACTCGATTTCTTACATCATCAATAACATTCTCATTTCGACAAACAGAAAAATGCTTTTCGATGTAACTAACATTCGGGTCATCGGATGGAAGCACCATCTTCAATGCCCGATACTTCAAGTCTGCCTCCTCCCAATTTTGGTGCTCTCGCCATTGGGTGAGATTGCCCCAAATGGAGAGGACAAGAGATAGAGCCAAGCCACCTGTGAAAAGAAGAACATTCTTTGAGGTTGGCTCGAAGCGATGGGTTACAACCTTCTT
>UQWP01000012.1 GCA_900544825.1 uncultured Prevotella sp.
CATGAAAATAGGAGATAAACACCTATGATTAGTGTTTACCTCCTACTCGATTATGTATATCTTGTAATATGATTCTATTCCTTGTTGGAAGAAGCATAGAGGCCGATGCAGGCTCCGATAAAGCCACCGCTCTTCTGGGTGCTCAGGTTAGAGGCATCCACGCCCTTGGCAAGAAGCTGCCAGTCACCGCCTTCCTCGGCATAATAGAAATCATAATATCTGTCATGACCTTCCACCTTCAGCTTCAGCTTGCCAGCCTTGATAGGGGCTGAGGCGATGGTGACGTTGTTCTTCTCGGCACGGGTCAGGGTCAGCATCAGCTTGCCCTTCTTCATGGTCTTGCCCAACACGAAGTTGTGATCTTCCTTCTGCAGGAGAGCAATGCCGGCAATCTCCTTGTCGTTGCGAGGAGTGAAGTTGATCTCTGTCTCGGCTGTGAAGGTGCCGTGCTGCTGACGTGCCCAGATGGCTGACATCGGTTCACGCTTGTAGATGTTGCCCGGCAGGAGATTCATGTTCAGCGCATCGTTCTCCACCTTGTAGCAATCCACGAAGTCGCGGAGGAACATCCAGCGTGGGTTCAGATCCTTCAGTCCGGCTCCGTTGTCTGCCGCATCGAAGTTATCCACGTACGAGAAGTTGCCCGAGAATTCATTCTTTTCTGCTGGTTTCAGACCAGCCTTCTCGCCTACTGTAGAGATAGGAGTATTCTTGGCAAGAATCTCTGGCCATCCATCCTTCCAGGTTACCGGCAGGAGATAGGTGTCGCGGCCTGTATTGTACATATCCTCCTCGTAAGGGCGGCAAGCCAGGAATACTGCCCACCAGTTGCCCTTGCCATCTTCTACGATGTCGGCATGACCGGCACTGGATACCGGGTCCTTGCGGTTAGGATCCAAGCCTGTGCGCTGGGTGAGGATAGGGTTGTTTGGGCATTCCTCCCATGGACCCATCGGATTCTTGGCACGCAGGATTACCTCGCTGTGCCAGCCGCCTGTACCACCCTCGGCACACATCAGATAATAGAACTTGCCCTTCTTGAAGAGATGAGGGCCCTCAATCCAGATAGGACGAGCCTCTACATGGGTTCCGCCACGGAGAATCTCCTTGAAATCGCCCTTGATGCTGTCGCCCTTCACATCGAATTCGAAGCAGCGGATGGCACGCTGACCCTCGTAGTCGGCACCGCCAACCACCGGACCATTGTGAACGATGTAACCCTTGCCGTTGTCATCGAAGAAGAAGCTAGGGTCGATGCCGTCTATCTTTCTCAGATAGATAGGTTCGCTCCATCCCTTGGATGGGTCCTTGGATTTCACGAAGAAGTTGCCAGCACCCACGTTGGTGGTGATCATATAGAAGGTCTTGTTCTTCTTGTTATAGCTGATGGCTGGTGCGAAGATGCCGCCCGAAACGTGCTGGCCCTTCAGAGGCACCTGCGATTGACGGGTGAGCACATGTCCGGCAGGAGTCCAGTTTACCAGGTCCTTGCTTGTACTCAGGGGCACACCCGGGAAGAAGGTAAACGATGAGTTCACCAGATAGTAGGTGTCGCCTACACGGCACATGGACGGGTCGGGATAGAAGCCCGCCAGTACAGGGTTGTAATACTGATGCGTCTTGTCGATGCTCACATTGAAACGGGCATCGTTACCGGCATACTTGAAGTAGCTGAACTGTGCAGTCTGAGCCTGTGCTGCAGCGGCGAGCATCAGGGAGAGGGATAAGGTTGCTAATTTCTTCATTTTATCTTTTTGTTATTGTTTGGAAATTCTGCTGCAAAGTTACCTCTTTCCCTGATAATATGCCTTTTGCTGTGTAACCAAGACTTTGCGCCACGTTTCATGGCGCCCGGATTTGTTACAGATTCTTTTCTATTTTGTTCACTTAGTCGTTCTGCGCATTGTTCATATACTCACGAGGCGAGCAGCCATAGAGGTTCTTGAACATGGTGCTGAAGCTTGCCGCATTGGAGAATCCGCAGGTGTACATCACTTCGGTGATGCTCTGCTTTCCCTCCTTCAGCAGCTTGGCAGCCTGCTGCAATCGGATGTTGCGGATGAAGCTGTGCGGAGTCTGGTTGGTCAGCTCCTTCATCTTGCGGTGCAGGTGAACTCGGGAGATGCCCACCTTCTGTGCGATGCTGTCCACGCTGAGGTCGGAATCGCCCAGGTTCTCATTGATGACATTCATCACGCGCTGCATCAGGTTGTCGTCAGGGGTCAGCATCTCCTTCTGTTCTACCTTGTGTTCCTGGCTTTCGTTGCCTGAGAACTTATTGCGCAGGGTGCGTCGTATGGTGAGGAGATTGATGATGGTGCGTCGCAGGATATCCATATTGAATGGTTTCAGGATATAGGCATCGGCACCCGTCTCCAGACCTTCCAGCTGGTCTTCCTCACGGCTCTTGGCTGTGAGCAGAATGATCGGCACATCATTGGTGTTGATGTTTGTCTTGAGCTTTGTACAGAGGGTGTTTCCATCCATCTCCGGCATCATGATGTCGCTGATGATGAGGTCTGGTTTCTTCTTCAGGATTTCAGAGAGCGCCACTTTGCCGTTCGGGTATGTGCGTACTTTGAAGTCGTCGGAGAGTTGGGTCTTGAGATATTCCTGGATATCCTCTTCATCCTCCACGATCACGATTTCCGACTTGGTTCCCTTGTTGGTCTGCAGACTGGCAGCAGGAGCATTGTTGAAATCATTCTCTGTTTCCATCTCCTCCTGTTCCATCTGCTGAATGTTGGCGAGTTCCTGTGTCTGCTCTTCCTCCACCTTCTGCTCTTCCACGATTTCCTCCGGTTTCAGATGATCCTTGCCCAGTGGGATGCGGATGAGGAATTCGCTTCCGTGATCAAACTTGCTTCCCTTCTCGCCCTCGTTGTTGCGGGCAGAGATGCTGCCATAGTGCAGCTCTACGAGCGATCGGGTAAGGTCGAGTCCGATGCCGGTACCGATATTGCGGTCGTTAGGGTCGGAAGCACTCTGGTAGAAGCGCTGGAAGATGGTTTCCAGCTTGTCCTTCGGGATGCCGATGCCGCTATCTTTCACGCTGATGTAGGCATGGTGCCCGGTATGGGTGAGCGAGAGCAGCACATGTCCGCCTGAAGGGGTAAACTTGAAGGCGTTGGAAAGGATATTGGTAATCACCTTGTCGAAGTTGTTGCGGTCTATCCATACAGGCAGGGTCTCGGCATCGTGCTGATACTCGAAGTCAATGTTCTTGGTCATCGCCTGCTGTCTGAAGAGTTCGTAGCCCTCGTTGACGAAAGCCACCATATCTGTTTCGCACATGTGCATCACCATCTGTCCCTTGTCTATCTTGCGGAGGTCCATCATCTGGTTGATGAGGTGGAGGATACGCTCCGAGTTCTTCCGGATAATCTCGTAGATGCCCTGTCGGTGAGGCTCCTTGTCTTCCTTGATGAGGGAGAGCAGAGGGGTGATGATGAGGGTAAGCGGCGTGCGGATTTCATGACTGATGTTCATGAAGAACTTGATCTTCGCCTCGCCCATCTCTTCGGCGTGGATGTGCTGCTGCAGGGTAAGACGGTCTTCCTTCTGGCGCTTGCGGTGGCGCAGATAAAGCATCAACAGTCCGATGAGGATGAGCAGATAGACGAGTTTCGCCCAGATGCTGGCATACCAGGCAGGATGCACGATGATGGTGAATTCCTTGACCGGTGTTTCGTATCCATTGCAGACTGCCTTGATGCGGAATTTGTAATTGCCGGGAGAAAGATGGGTGAATGCCAGCTCGTTCTGTCCAAAAGGAGCCGTGCGCCATTCCTCGCCGTTGATGCTGTAGGCATAGGAAATCTGCTCCATATTATTATAGGTAAGTGTGGAGAGCTGGATGGTAAACGAGTTGTCCTCGTGCGAGAGATTGAATTCCCGGCTGTTTACTACCCAATCTTCTGTGATGGTATAGAAGCCTGATTCTGATTTCGGAGTTACGTGCTTGTTGCCGATGATGATACCCGACAATACCACGTTGGCTTTCCATGGATGCTGCTTCACCTTGTCGGCGTGGAACCAGTTGATTCCGCCGGTTCCGCCCATCAGGATGATCTTTCCGTCCCACATGGTACAGGTAGCTCCATCACCAAACTCATTGCTCTGCAGTCCGTTTTCGGCAAAGTACTTGGTGATGTTGCCGGTCTTGGCAGTCAGTTTGTTCAATCCGAAATTACTTCCAATCCAGATGTTTCCCCTGTAATCTTCGGTGAGGCTGGATACGCAGTTGTCGGTGAGTCCTTCGGCGGTGGTGTAGATCTTCGGCTGGATGCCTTTTCTGAAATCGTAGCACAAGGCGCCGTCTTCAGTTCCAAGCCAAACCTGGTTCTTGCTATCTACGAAGACACTGTGGGAGAAACAGTTCTTGTTCAGACAGTTGATGCCCCTGAAGGTAGAGATCCAGCTGTTGTTTCTGAGGTCGAGACATGCCAGTCCGACGGAGGTAGCTACGAAAACCTGCTTGCCGTCTCGTGAGAAGCTCAGCTTGATGATGTAATCGTTGGGCAGGCTGTTGACCTTGATATTGTTGTCGGATCCATACTTTGCCTTGTAGTTCCTGGTGCTTCCATCCCTGTTCAGGCAGAAGATACCGGCTCCCATGGTACCAATCCAGATATTGCCTTGAGGGTCGCATTTGATATCGAAGATACCCATCGATTTGCTGATACCCAGATCTACTGGGTGGTAATTGCCAGCCGCATCGAGGAATCCCAAGCCATCGGTGTAGGTTCCCACCCATGTGCGCCCCTGCTTGTCTTTGCAGAGAGCCAGGATGGTGGCATTTCCCAGGAGATGTTTCTTTACCTGGCGTGTTTCTATATCAAATAGGTAGAGTCCGTCCTTGTCGGTTCCTACCCACACCTCGTTGCCCTGGTGGACGCAGAGGCTGCTGACACTGTTTTCGCCAATCACATTGCGGTCGCCCAATCGGGGACCCATATAGTTGAAGTCGTTCTGCAGGAATCCCTGCATGAAAACGCCTTTCTGCAGCATGCTTATCCAGATGTTTCCCTGCTTGTCTTCCAGGATGCTGGTAACCTTGCTCTTGGCGAGGTTGATGAGTCGGCTGAAGAGTGGATTTTCCTGTGTGAGTCCGGTGCGTGGATCATATACAGAGATGCCCAGTCCATCGCTTCCTATGAAGAGGCGGCCGTTTCTGCTGATGTAGATATCATCTATAGGCAGGTTTCCGATAGATGGAATCCTGCTGAAAGTCCGGGTTCCGGATTTGAGGATATAGACACCTGCGTTGCGTGTGGCAAGATAGATGTTGCCCAGCCTGTCTTGCTGGATATCCTGCGCAGTCAGTCCTTCCGTGCCGGGGAAATTAGAGGTGACTTTGCCGTTAGCTTCTCTTCTGTGGAGTTTTCCGTCTTCTCCTACAATCCAGAGTCTTCCCCATTTATCTTCC
Source organism: uncultured Prevotella sp. (assembly GCA_900544825.1). Classification (GTDB taxonomy): domain Bacteria; phylum Bacteroidota; class Bacteroidia; order Bacteroidales; family Bacteroidaceae; genus Prevotella. The sequence goes on from UQWP01000012.1 coordinate 5,429, forward strand.
AGCATCCGTCGGATATACTTCAGCTTTTCCACCTTACCCTTCAGGGTATGGCATTCTCCGGCATCCTTCTTGAGGAGCATGATGCCGTAACCGGAAGTGCCGATGAGGACATCCTTGTTGCGCAGGGGATAGATCTGGGTAACGTATGTGCGGAGTTCCTTGTTCCTGGAATCAAGCATCGGGATAGACTGGAACTGGCAACCGTCATATTTCTGCAGTGAGTTGTTGGTGCCCACCAGCAACTGTCCGTTGGCTCTTTGCTCAATGCAGTTGATGTAGTTGCTGCTGAGGCCAGGAATCTCCGCACTGTTCTTTTTCAGCACGGTGAAGTTATAGCCATCGTAGGTGTTCAAGCCGTTACGGGTGGCTATCCAGATGAAGCCATTCGAGTCCTGGAACACCTGTGTGGCGAGGTTGCTCGAAAGCTGGTTGTCTGTGTTGAATAGTTTGCCGTTCTGTGCCCATGCGAGGGTAGAGAAGAAGCATACTAAAATCAATATTCCGAATTTTAGTCTAGATATCATTTTATTTATTTTGTTTTGATAGGTTTATTATTTTTTGCAAAAATACTCATTTTTTGGGAAAAAACATCAGAAAAGGGAATGTTTTTGCTATAAAAACGGAATAAAACGCCATTTTTTGCGTGATATGTCTCAAAATGTAACGTGGCGCAAAGTTTTTGAAACACACGCTTTGCTCTCTGCAAAGTATTGGTTACTCAGGCAAAAGTGCTATTTTATAAAAAGGAGTATCTTTGCAGCGACAATCGAAAAATGATAAATCTAAAAAAAACTTATAACATGAATCAGAGAAAAATTGTTCTATCGCTCATCCTGGCGATGTTTTCCATGGTGGAAAATGCGGCAGATGTTGCCGATGAAAACACCAGCAGTCATCTTCCAGCACTGCATGTGGAAGGGAAGGACCTGAAGGATGCTGCCGGCAAGAAGGTGGTGCTGCATGGTGTGATGGATACGCCCAACCGTTACTTCAACGGATGGAGATGGCAGCAGTGGAAGGCGGATTATTCGGAGGCTGATATCCAGCCTTGTCTGGAGTATTTCTCCAAAGAGTTTTCTGCCATTACCGATAAGGAGCAGGGAGCCTACTGCACCGTGTTCCGTCTGCACATGGATCCCTGCTGGACCAATGACCCGACGAAGAAGGCAGAGAGCGAGGCTGACATCTCGGCGTTCAGCATGGCTCGTTATCGCCTCTATCTCCAGAAGCTTTATATCCCTCTGATCAAGGATGCCATTGCTCATAGACTCTACGTCATCGTTCGTCCGCCGGGTGTTTGCCCGCAGAACATCAGTGTAGGAGACAAGTATCAGCGTTATTTGAAAGCTGTGTGGAAAGCTTTTGCCGCCGATGAATACATTCAGCAGAATTCGGGATTGATATCCATCGAACTTGCCAATGAACCCGTGAAAGTTCATCTTGCGGATGGAAAGGAATCTGATACAGCCCTCCGCGATTTCTTCCAACCCGTGGTAGATGAGATCAGAGCTGCCGGTTTCAAGGGCATCATCTGGGTGCCTGGTGCCGGATATCAGAGTCAGTATCAGAACTATGAAAATTACCCGATCGTTGATAGCGAGGATAATTTTTCGTATGCGGTACATGTCTATTCCGGCTGGTATGGAGCGAGTGACAAGCAATGTGATCATGAGGCGTTTATCAGGCAGTTTCAGAAACAGGTGCCTATGGTGACCAGCAAACCGATTATGGTGACAGAGATAGACTGGAGTCCGGAAGATCCCGACAAGGCTAGCGAAGGTCACTACAATGAGTGGGGGCAGTGGACGCAGCCTAACCTGGGCAGTTGGGCAACAGCCTCTACCTCGAAATGGGGGCTCGCCTGGAAAGCGGTACACGATCATTTTGGCAATATCGGTATGACCCTGACTCATCCGCAAGAGTATTTTGATATAGATGAGTATCTGAAGAGTGGAAAGGTGGTGCCTGGTTTTCAGAATGCCAAGGCTCACGGGCTCTTTGAGGAATGCTGTGGTTATGCTTGTATGAACTGGTATCGGGAATGGTATCTGCAGCAAAATGCTACGGGTATTGAATCCATAGCCAATGGCGCAGACGTGAAATACACCTATTATTATAATATGCAAGGCCAAGAAGTGGACAAACCGCTAAAAGGTTTTTATATTATAAAACAAGTGTTAAATGACGGAAAAGTCCGTTCACGAAAGGTTTGTTACAGATGACAAAGTATCTGATACATGTCGCAAAGGCACTTTATGGATAAAGACGTACCTTTGCAGCCGTTAGAAGAATAACTGGCAATTGGAAATGGCAATTAGCAACAACAATTAGCAATAAACTCTAAAGAATTAAAACATAAATCAAAATGAATAGAACATGATTGAACAAGTGCTAACAATGAAACGGACAGCAGCCTTATGCTTGGTAGGAGCTTTCTGCAGCCTGAATGCTCAGGCTCAGAAGATCCAGGTCAAGGGTAATCTTGTTGACGGAACAGGTGAACCTCTGATAGGTGCAACTGTTAAGGTAAAGGGAAATGCCGGTGTCGGTGCGGTCACCGACTTTGATGGTAATTTCATCATCAGTGTTCCTTCTGAGAATTCTACCCTCGTATTTACGTACGTAGGTATGAAGACCAAGGAAGTGAAGGTAGGCAAGAAGAGAGAGTTCAAGCTTACCCTTGAAGATGACAACGCCATCGGCGAAGTGGTAGTGGTTGGTTATGGTCAGCAGAAGAAGGCTTCTGTGGTAGGTGCCATCACCCAGACCACCGGTAAGGTGCTGGAGCGCGCAGGTGGTGTATCTGACATCGGTTCTGCCCTGACGGGTAATCTGCCAGGTGTGATTACATCATCTTCATCAGGTATGCCTGGTGATGAGGATCCTAAGATTGTGATTCGTGGTGTGAGCTCTTGGAACTCTTCCGACCCTCTCATTCTTGTGGATGGTATCGAGCGCCCTATGTCGAGTGTGGATATCCATTCCGTGCAGTCTATCTCTGTATTGAAGGATGCTTCTGCCACCGCCGTTTACGGTGTGAAAGGTGCGAATGGTGTCATCCTGATTACCACCAAGCGTGGTACAGAAGGCAAGGCTAAGATTTCTGCCAGTGCAAGTTCTGCTCTCAAGCTGGTGTCTAAGTTGCCTGAGACCTACGGTTCAGCCGATGCGCTCTATTATGTGAACCAGGCTATCAAGCATGAGTTGGGACTCTCTCCTTCAAGCTGGGGCGACATCCGCTCTACCGAATTCATCGACAAATACAATGCTCCAGCCGGCAGTATTGATCCGGAGACCGGATTGCTGATGAGCGAGCGTTATCCGGATGTAGATTGGCAGAAGGAACTCTTCAAGGACTACGCCATGGCTTACAATGCCAATGTGAACATCGCAGGTGGTACCAAGGCAGTTAAGTACTATGCAGCCATCGACTATCAGCATGAGGGTGACCTCTTCCGCGAGTGGGAGAACAATCGTGGTTATACCAGTGGTTACGGATTCAACCGTATCAACGTGCGTTCCAACCTCGACTTCCAGCTCACCAAGACTACCACTTTGAAGGCAAACCTTTCGGGTAGCCATGGTATCCGCAAGTCACCTTACGGTTTGGAGAAAGGCTCATGGGCTGAGACCCAGCTCTGGCAGGCAGCTTACTCAGCACCTCATGATACCTTCCTGCCACAGTATAGCGATGGTGTATGGGGTTATTTCCCTAAAGATACGCAAGGCTCTCCTAACTCTGTAACCAATCTTGCACTTCAGGGTGAGCAGTCAACCACCACCACCCGTATCAACACCGACTTTACGCTCGAACAGGATCTTTCCTTTATTACAAAGGGATTGAAGGCATCTGCCCTCGTATCTTGGGACAACGTGTTTGTGGAGGCAAACCGAGGTATCAACGACCTCAACAATGCTGCCCAGTATAAGTATATCGATCCTGTAACGGGTGAGGTAACCTATAAGGAGAAGCCTGCGGGAAACAACAACTTCGATTTTGTGGAGACCATCGCATGGAAGACAGATGCTGGTGCGCTCAACAACGGTCTTACCCAGCGTAACCTCTTCTATCAGGCACAGCTCTATTGGGGACGCAAGTTCGGCAAGCACGATGTAACAGCTATGGGCGTATTCAACCGCTCTGAGCGTGCTACGGGTTCTCAGTTCACCAACTACCGTGAGGACTGGGCATTCCGTACCACCTATAATTATGACGATCGCTACATGTTCGAGTATAACGGTGCCTACAACGGTTCGGAGAAGTTCTCCAAGGACAATCGTTTTGCCTTTTTCAATTCTGGTGCTATCGGTTGGAACGTAGCCAACGAGAAATGGTTCAAGCCTGTGGCTGAAACAAAGGTATTCGGTAGAAACCTGGTTGACATCCTCAAGCTTCGCTACTCTTATGGTGAGATTGGTGAGGATAATGTATGGGAGCGCTGGCTCTACCAGACCACTTGGGCTTATGGTGGCAAGACCCATCTTGATTCAACCAACCCAAACAACGAATCCATTTATACTTGGTATAAGGAAGCAAAGGTAGGTAACCCAGATATCCATTGGGAGAAGGCCATCAAGAAGAACTTCGGTATCGACTATGCTTTCCTCGGTGGTCTCGTAGCCGGTTCGCTTGAGTTCTTCAGCGAGAAGCGCTCCGACATCATGATTGCCGGCGGCAGCCGTTCGGTGCCTTCCTATTTCGGTGCTTCTGCTCCTTACGTGAACAAGGGTAGAACCAAGACCACAGGTTATGAGCTTGAAGTTCGACTGAAGTATGACTTTGCCAACGGTATCCATGCCTATGCCAATATGAACATGACGCATGCAAAAAATGTTGTTACCGAGCATGACGACCCAGAGTTGCTTCCTGCATACCAGAAGAACATGGGATTCGCCATCGGACAGGGCAAGAGCTATCTCGACAATGGTACAGCACAGTCTTGGGATGATGTCATCGCAATGACTCCTCATAATACCAACGACAACCAGAAGTTGCCAGGTCAGTATATCATCACCGACTTCAATGGTGACGGTGTGATTGATACCAATGATAGTGCGCCTTATGGCTTTACAGGTACTCCTCAGAACACCTACAATGCCACTATCGGTATTGACTACAAGGGATTCAGCATCTATGCGCAGTTCTATGGTGTAAACAATGTGAGCCGCTATGTAGCATTCAACTCACTGCCTAAGCCATACCTTCACACGGTGTTCAAGGAGGGTGCTCACTGGTCACCATCAACTCCAGACGGTATTCCTTCACTCCGCATGAACTCTACTCCAAGTTACTATGAGGGAACCCGCTTCCTCTACGATGGCTCATTCTGCCGCTTGAAGAACCTGGAGGTGGCTTATACCTGGAACGGCGGATGGATCAAGAGTCTCGGTCTCTCTATGTTGAAGGTTTATGTAAATGGTAACAACCTCTTCCTCTGGACGGATATGCCTGACGACCGTGAGTCGAACTTCGCAGGTACAGGTCTTGCTTCTCAGGGTGCATACCCAACAATGAAGCGTATCAACTTCGGTTTCAAGTTAGAGTTGTAAACAGCGTTAATATAACACATTATTTATTATGACAAGAATAATTTCTAAATATAAGTCTGCCTGCCTGGCGTTGGCATTGGGATGTTCTCTCGCCATGACCACCAGCTGTACAGACTATCTTGACAAGTCACCTGAATCGGATGTTTCTGCAGAGGCTGCTTTCAAGAATTTCAAGAATTTCCAGGGCTTTACAGAGGAGCTTTATCTCTGTATTCCTGACTTCACCAAGAGTTACTGGAACACGTCCTGGAACTGGGGTGAGGATGATATCCAGGCAGTGGGTATCAACTACATGATGAGCTACAAGGTTGACCAGGGTGACTTCTGGGGCTGGCAGAAAGAGTACGACGGATGGGGCGCATGCTTCATGGATCAGGGATCAAGTTTTTTGGATCCAAGCGACGCCGTTAACAATTATCGTTTTTCTCGTGGTCTTTGGAAGGCTGCATGGTATGGCATCCGTAAGGCAAATCTGGGTCTGGAGAATATGGACCTGATGACTGCTGCCACTCAGGAGGAGAAGAATACCATCAAGGGTCAGTTGCTCTTCTTCCGTGGATGGCTTCATTTCCAGCTGATGCAGTATTTCGGCGGTCTGCCATATATTGATCATACCATAGCTGCCGACCAGCCAATGACTCTTCCTCGTGAAAGCTGCCAGGCATGTGCCGAGAAGGCTGCTAAAGACTTCCGTGAGGCTGCAGAGCTTCTGCCTATCGACTGGGATAAGTCTTCTGTTGGTCGCAATACATTAGGCAAGAATGGCTTCCGCATCAACAAGATTACCGCACTTGCCTATGAAGGCAAATCACTCTTGTGGGCAGCTTCTCCACTGGTGAAGAACTGCGATGACAAGATGAACGTAAACGGCAATGCCAGCACCTACGATTACGATACCAACTATGCACAGCAGGCTGCCGAGGCTCTTGGCGAACTCCTTACTCTTGTAGAGACGGGACAGACCCAGTACAAGCTCGTGGATTTTGCTGATTACTCAGATTTGTTCTATACCTGGAACAAGAACATGCTTCCTCCAGGTTCTACCGAGAACATTCTCCGTGATATTCCAGCCGATGCATGGCAAAACTCTCACTTCGGATTGGTTACCGAGTTTGGCGGTCAGATTCTTACAGGTGGTAAGATTTTCTCACAGCCTACAGCCAACTATGTCAACTATTACGGTATGGCGAATGGTCTTCCTCTTGATGACCCTGAGTCTGGTTTCGACCCAACCCATCCTTGGAAGAACCGCGACCCACGTTTCTATCACGACATCGTATATGATGGTGTAAAGGTGGTAGAGGGAGATATCAAGCCGGATGCCAACCGATATGCCAACCTCTATACAGGAGGTACTTATCGTGATGATATCAACGAGAGCCGCACAGGTTACCTGCTCTATAAGTTCATTCCTATGATTGCCAACAACTTTGATTTGGGTAATACTTTTAATAAGCTGTACATTGATGTGCCTTATCTGCGTCTTGCCGACTGTTATCTGATGTATGCCGAGGCTTGTGCAGCCGTTGGTGGAGCCACCGCTTCAGCCAAGTGCTCACTCACAGCTCTCGATGCAGTGAACAAGATTCGCGAGCGTGCCGGGGTTGCTGATGTAGCAGCCAAGTTTACCGGCGACAAGAACAAGTTCATGGATGAGGTTCGTCGCGAGCGTGCCGTAGAGCTTGCTTTCGAAGGTCACCGTTTCAACGACCTGCGCCGCTGGTTGCTTCTCGACAAGGCACCATACAACATCAAGACCTCTCAGGAGTTTGTACGTGCAGGCAAGTTTGATCCAAAGAATCCACAAGACACTGAGGTTTCCGGTTTCAAGGAGAAGACCATTCTTACCCGCAACTTCACAAGCAAGCACTGGTGGATGCCTCTGAAGAAGAAAGACACCAGTATCTATCCTGAGATGTTCCAGAATCCAGGTTGGTAATAGAGTGTGAATCAAGAAAACAAATAAAAGCATAAAGAAGAAATAAATTATGAGTAACATAATTTCAAGATATAAAGCCATTCTTCCGGTTTCCCTCTTCGCTCTGTCTGCACAAGGAGTGATGGCACAGGATGCCCCAGAAGCAGACACCATCAACGTGGCTTTCCGCAAAGCGGATGCCCGTGATGTAATCACTCCTGTCAGCACGGTGAAGGTGAAGAATCTGCTGGAGAAGACCTACAATACCTATAGCCTCGACAATATGCAGGCTTTGGCTGCAGGTTATAACGGGTCGCTGTGGAACCAGGGTGATGCACTCGTGCTGATTGACGGTGTGCCACGTGATGCAAACAATGTATTGCCAACGGAGATTGAAGACATTACCTTCCTCAAGGGTGCTTCTGCCGTTGTTCTCTACGGTAGCCGTGCTGCAAAGGGTGCCATCCTCATCACGACCAAGCGTGGTAAGGTTGAACCGCTGAAGATTACAGCACGTGCCAACTATCAGATGAGTGTAGCGAAATCTTTCCCTACCTATCTCGATGGTGCGCAGTATATGACGCTTTACAATCAGGCGCTTGCCAACGATGGTCTTTCTGCCAAATATTCAGAGGAAGACATCTATAACACGGCGGCTGGTACCAATCCTTACCGTTATCCAAACCAGCAGTTCTATAATTCTGATTATCTCAGAAAGAACAAGTCTCGCTACGATGTGACGGCTGAGTTCGAGGGTGGTGGTAAGTTTGCACAGTTCTATACCAACGTGAGCTACTACCGCGAGGGTGATTTCCTCAATTTCGGTGAAGGAAAGAACAACTATACCGACCGTCTGAACGTACGTGGTAACATCGACCTGCAGCTCGCTGACTGGGCTTCGGGTTGGGTGAATGCCAACGCTACCTATTATAACCAGCATGGTTCAAACAGCGAATTCTGGAAGGCAGCTTCTACATTGCGCCCTAACCGTGTGGCTCCATTCATCCCGCTGTCTTATCTTGACCCGATGGATGCCAATTCTCTGGCTCTCATCAATAACTCAAGAAATATCATCACCAATCCTGCGGGATTGCCAGCCGGACAGTATTTCCTGGGTGCTACACAGGAAGACCAGACCAATGCCTTCGCAGATATGTATGCAGCAGGCTACAACACCTGGACTTCCCGCCAGATGCAGTTTGATACTGGTGTCAAGTTTGATCTCTCTTCTTTGCTGAAGGGATTGAGCTTCAAGACCATGTTTGCGGTTGACTATTCTACGTCATACACAACATCCTTGAACGACAGTTATGCAACCTTCGGTGTCAACTGGACACAGTTTGACGGCAAGCAGATTATCGGTTCCGTCACACAGTATGGCGAGGATAAGCATACGGGAACGCTGAACTCCAGCAACTCAGCAGAGCGCCAGACTCTTGCCTGGACCGGACAGTTTGACTACGTTAACTCCTTCGGCAATCACAATGTCAATGCCACCTTGCTTGCCAATGGTTATCAGCAGACCATCAGCGGTGAGTATCACAAGGTAAGCAATGCCAACCTGGGACTTCTCGTGTCATACAACTATGCACATAAGTACTATGCCGACTTGGCAGCCAATGCAGTACACTCAGCCAAGCTTCCTGAGGGCAACCGCAATGCCATCTCTCCATCGGCAACTCTTGGCTGGAGACTCTCTGAAGAGAATTTCCTGAAGGATGTAAACTGGCTCAATGACCTCCGTCTTACTGCAGGTTATACCGTCTTGAACCAGGATCTTGATATCAAAGAGTACTTCATGTATGAGAATATCTTCACGGCTACCGGCACATGGTGGGGATGGTCTGACGCCAACAACAGCATCCAGACTTCAGACTCACAGCGTGGTGGTAACGACAAGCTGGGCTTCATCAAGCGTAAGGAGTTCAACGTAGGTTTGAACGGCGCGTTGTTGAACAATAGACTTACATTCGCCGTCAACTACTACAACACGGTGACAGACGGTTTGCTTGCTCAGCCTGATTACATCTATCCAAGCTACATGCATACCTACTGGCCAGTATCTACATTCGTACCATACCTCAACTACGGCAAGAACCGCCGCACAGGTGTTGACTTCTCTCTCAGTTACAAAGACAAGGTGGGAGACTTCGAATATGGCATCCAGGCTTTCGGACAAACCAACAGCTCAAAGAACCTGAAGGTTGCAGAGAATGTAGAGCATGACTACATGCGTACAGAAGGCAAGCTCATTGATGCCCTTTGGGGATATGAGTGCTTAGGCTACTACAACAGTCAGGATGAAATTGACAATGATAAGGTCAAGAGCTCTTTCGGTACAGTAAAGCCAGGTGATCTGAGATACAAGGACCAGAATGGAGATAATATCATCGACAGCAAGGACCGCGTGGTTATCGGTCGCTGGAGCGCCAAGTTCACCGGTGGTATGAATCTTACCTTGAAGTACAAAAACTTCACTCTCTTCGCCATGTTGACAGGGCAGTTTGGTGGCAATGCTCTCAAGGACGATACCTACAACTGGGTTTACGGTGAGCGTAAGTACAGTGATGTGGTACTCGGTGCCTGGACAGAGAGTAAATACAAGAACGGTGAGTCTATCACCTATCCTCGTCTGACAACACAGAGTGGTGACAACAACTTCTGTGCTTCCGACTACTGGATGTATTCTACAGACCGTATCGACTTGAGCCGCGTGCAGCTTACCTACGACTTCAACAAGTCTCTCTTCGGAGACAATAGCTTGGTTAAGGGCTTGCAGGTATATGTCAATGGCAGCAGCCTCCTGACGATAGCCGGTGAGCGCAAGCAGATGGAACGCAATGTAGGTTCTGCTCCTCAAACCCGCAGTTTCACCATCGGTGCAAAGGTCGAGTTCTAATATAGATAATTAAGATAATGAAAATGACAAAAGTGATGAACAACTTACTATCAAAATATAAAATTGGTGGAGTGGTGCTCGGACTGGCTCTTTCGATAGGACTGACAAGCTGTGACGACATGTTTAAGCCTGCCATCGAAAACCATCTGGGTTTCGAGTATATGTACGACCATCCAGACTATGCAGATGGTTTGCTTGGCAACGCCTATACCCGTTTGCCAAACGGCTCTTACTCATTCAATGATGTTGCAACAGACGATGCCGTAAGCAACGATGCTACCGACTCTTATCGTAAGATGACTGGCGTAGATAGCTGGACTTCAAGCAACAACCCAGTGGAAACCTGGCGCAACTGCCGTGCAGCCATCCAGTATATCAACCTCTTCCTTGCCAATGTGGATAAGGTAAACTGGAACAGCGATGAGGCTGTGCGTGCCATGTATGAGCAGCGTTACATCGGTGAGGCAAAAGGCTTGAGAGCACTCTTTATGTACTATCTGCTCCGTGCCCATGGCGGTTTGGATGCCAATGGAACACTCCTCGGTGTGCCTAACGATCTTGAGCCAACCAATGTGAACTCAGACTTCAATTCTTTGGAGGTGCGTGCTTCTTATGCCGACTGTATGAAGCAGCTTATTGCGGATGCAGAAGAGGCTGTACGTGTGCTCCCTGTAGATTATAAGGATACTGATAACGAGACCATGACCGTCAGTTGTCTTGGCAAATCATATACGGTAACAAAGGCTACTTACAACCGTGTGCTCGGTACCAACTTTGCCGGACGCTTCAGCGGTCGTATCGCCCGTGCCGTTCTTGCCCAGGCTACCTTGATGGCTGCATCTCCAGCCTTTGCCAGCGGCAGTGGCGTAACCTACGAGCAGGCTGCCAAGTATGCCAAGGAAGTGCTCGACCTCAATGGCGGCATTTCAGGCATCGATATAAATGGTTTGGAGTGGTATGCAGACCCAAACATGAAGGATCTTACAGCGGCAGAATGTCCTAAGGAAGTACTCTGGCGTACAGAGAAGAGCGAGAACAATGATTTGGAGACCAAGTACTATCCACCATCAATCTATGGTCAGGGTCGTATCAATCCGACCCAGAATCTTGTAGATGCATTCCCTGCTGCCAACGGTTATCCTATTACAGATGCCAAGAGCGAATATGACCCAGCTAATCCATACGCAAACCGTGACCCACGTCTGGCTAAGTACATTATCTATAACGGACAGACAGCCGGTTCAGGAAATGCCGTCATCAATACACAGGCAGACAATGCTACTAATCTCGATGGTCTCAACAAGGACGTTTCCAAGTCAACCCGCACAGGTTACTATATGAAGAAACTCCTCCGTCAGGACATCAACCTGGATCCTACGGTAAACGGCAAGGCTTATCATTATACAGCCCGCATCCGTTACACAGAGCTTTATCTGGATTATGCCGAGGCAGCCAATGAGGCTTATGGTCCTAAGGGTGGTACAGGTTACTCAGCCTACGATGTCATCAAGGCAATCCGTGAGCGTGCAGGCTTGGGAGAGTTTGGCGAGGATCCATACCTGGAAGAGTGTGCACAGAGCAAGGAAAAGATGCGTGACTTGATTAGAAACGAGCGCCGCATCGAGCTTTGCTTCGAAGGCTTCCGCTTCTGGGATCTGCGTCGCTGGAAGGCTAACCTCACAGAGGAGGCAAAGGGTATGAGTATCACCAACGAAGAGGCTGGCAAGAAATATACTCCAATCTCAGTGGAAACACGTAACTTCAAGGAAAATGCCTTCTATGGTCCTATACCATACGACCAGATTCTTAATTTCCCATCACTCGTTCAGAACGCTGGATGGTAAAAAGAACAACATTTGGTAATAACAAGAAAAAAAGAAGATTATGAATAAAACATTCAGAAAAATAGGAACTGCAATCATGGGACTTGCCTTGGTAGCTGGTCTTTCTACCTCTTGCTCTAACGGCGATTGGGAGGATTACCTTCAGGGCGGTATCGGCGGCGGTATCGGCCAGGGCGGTAACAATGGCAAGGTATCTGTATATTTCGCTATGCAGGCACCAATCCGTGTCATCACGCTCGGTAATGACGATGATGCAGTAAATACCGACGACAATGCTCATCAGTTCAAGCTGCAGGCTACTTGGGGTGGTGGCTACAAGAATACCAAGGACTGTAAGATCAGCTATCAGATAGATCCATCTCTTCTGCCAGAAGGCAGTGGTATGGAGGTGCTCCCTGAATCCTACTATACCCTGGAGGATCCTAACACCCTGACTATCCCTAAGGGAAAGATTATTGGTGGTACAACAGTGCATCTTACTGATGCCTTCTTCAACGATCCGAAGGCTGCTACTACTCACTATGTGTTGCCAGTAAAACTCGTTTCTTCCCTCACTGGTGATGCTATCCTTGAAAAGCAGAACTACCAGTTGCTCTGTGTGAAGTACAAGAACCAGTACTCAGGTATGTACTGCAAGACAGGAACTACCAATATCCAGGATCTGAAGACCATTACCCACAAGAATGAGGATGCCCTGGATGTGGTTTCAACTGTAGATTTCAACACATCTTCCATCACTTTCTCTTATCCTGTAAAGGAGTGGAAGCATGATGATGCAACGCATAGCTGGAGCCAGATTGATGCAACCAAGAAGTTGACCTTGACGCTGGCATTCAATGGTGAAAACTGTCAGGTTTTTCAGGATGGCAAGGTGATCGGTAATGGTACTTTTGCTCCACGTGGCATTCAGGATTTCAGCGACAAGAACCGCATGGCTGATTGTCTGAAGATTAAGTTCAATGCTACTGTAGTGACCAATGCCGGTGATGTAGAACACGAGAAAACATGGACTATCTCTGGCGACTATGTGATGTCTATGATGAGTCGTGGCAACAAGCTTGAGTCATGGAAGTAATTTCGTAACAAACTAATGAAAATGAATTTAGTAGTATGAAAGTAAATAAATATATTATATCTGCACTGGTCTGCCCATTTGTTTTGGGCAGCTGTGCAGACTGGGATGACTGGAAATATGATGTCGAGAAGCCTCAGACCATCGCTCAGTATGAGTACCTCAACGACTATGCTCCCCTGAAGGAGAATCTGGACCGTAGTGCTCATCCTGGCTTTAAGGTGAGTGGTGCACTCGGCGTGGACGAGTTCAACCAGCAAGGTCCTCTCTTCCGTCTTGCAGCCCATAACTTTGATGAGATTGTTGCAGGCAATGCCATGAAGATGGCTTCTTGTGTCAACGACCAGGGTGTGATGGATTTCAGTAAGGTATCTTCTTTTGTTAATGCAGCAGAGGATGCTGGTGTTTCTATCTATGGTCATACGCTTGCCTGGCATGCTCAGCAGCCTAAGAAATGGCTGACCGGGCTGCTTGTAGATAAGGAGTTACCTCCTTCATCTAATGTCACACGTTGCTTGGTCATTAAGAATGCAAAAGCTGGTGGTCATTGGGATGCTCAATTATATTTCCCTGCTCATTTATCTCAAGGGAAAAAGTATGTCTTCACAATGAATGCAAAAGCTTCTGCTCCTTTTGACTTAATTCTATGGGGTGCTCCAGGTGATGCAGGTTTAGGCTCGATTTCAGTAGGTACTCAATGGAATGAATATACCGTTGAATTTACTCCGGCAGCCAATTATGAGAACTTTGTTTTTGCTACAGGTAAACTGGGCGGTGAACTGGTCATCAAGTCTTTGAGTCTTTGTGAAGAAGGTTCTACCAATAATTTGATCGTAAATGGTGACATAAAAGGAGACGAAGTTCCTTGTAAAAAGCCATATTCTTGGCATGCTGTAACTTCCACAATTCAAGAGGTGACCGAAAGTCAAGTGGTTGAAATCCCTGTAACTGTTGGGCATCTTACCTTTGATGATGGTCAGAACCTCGGCGGATGGGGTATGGATAATGCGCCAAAGATTGTAAATGGTGTTTGTGAGGTAGGTAATAACGCAGCCAAGGAAAAAGACTATTATGCTCAGGTTAACTATGAGCCAGGTTTCACTTTCGAGAATGGTAAAACCTATCACTTGAAGATGAAGATCAAGGGTTCTGTAGCTGGTGAATTTGGTGCAGGATTCCAGAATCCTGACGGATACAAAGTATGTGGTAACTTCCCTACCATCAAGGTTACAACTGATTGGAAGGAAGTGGATGTTGCTACCATGTGTAATGGTGACAATGCCTTGCGCTTGCTGCTGAGTATCGGTAAATATGGAGGTACCCTCTATATTGATGACTTTGAGGTTTACTACACGAAGTCTGCAAATTCTATTCCTCTCACTCCTCAGGAGAAGTCTGATACCCTTACCTGGGCAATGAACAAATGGGTAAGCGGCATGATGCAGGCTACAGGAGGCAAGGTGAAGGCTTGGGATCTCATCAACGAGGCTATCTCGGGTGGTGGCAACGTGAATGGCTTCTATGCTCTCCAGACTGCCGGTGAAAATTCTGAGAATGATTTCTTCTGGCAGGATTACTTCACACCAGAGATGTATGGTCCTATCGTAGAGAAGGCGGCACGTGATGCCTATGCTGCGGTAGAGGGAACAAACCCTGCCGACCTCAAACTCTTCATCAACGATTACAACCTGGAGTCTGACTGGGATAACAACCAGAAGGTGAAGTCGCTTGTCTATTGGATTGGTGTTTGGGAAAAGAAGGGTAAGGAACTCGGCTATAACACCACGATTGATGGTATCGGATCACAGATGCACATCAGCTACTACGAGAATCCACAGACTCTGGAAAGCAAGAAGAAGGGCATCCAGAACATGCTCAAGATTATGGCAGAGACCGGTAAGCTGGTTCGTATCTCAGAGCTTGATATGGGTTATGTAGATGCTAATGGCAATGATGTTACTACTGCTCAGTTGGAGAAACTTCCTATTGATGAGCGTGTGGCTAAGGAAAAGGCTATGGCTGAATACTACAAGTGGATTATCGAGCAGTATTTCGCTATTGTTCCTACCAGTCAGCAGTATGGCATCTGCCAGTGGTGTCTCACCGATGCACCAGTAAGCAGCAGTTGGCGCGGTGGACAGCCTGTAGGTCTTTGGAACCTGAACTATCAGCGCAAGCCTGCTTATGGTGGCTTTGCTGAAGGTTTGAGTGAGGCTAAGTAATCTTATATATTAAGGTATTACATAAAGCAATCATACAATGAACAAGTTATCAATCTTTGCATCAATGATGATGATGATGTGCCTTCCGATGATGGCACAGAAGAATGGTAGCAAGGCACAGGTAAAACCTGATCCGAACTTCCAGATTTATCTCTGTTTCGGACAGTCGAACATGGAGGGTAATGCCGCCATTGAAGACATCGACCGTACGGGGGTGAATCCTAGATTCCAGGCGATGTATGCCGTGGATGATGAGAAGGCGGGATGGAAAAAGGGACAGTGGCATACCGCTGTCCCTCCTCAGGCTCGTCCTAGCACCGGATTAACTCCAGTAGATTATTTCGGCAGAAAGATGGTGGATAACCTGCCTGACAGCATCAAGGTGGGAACCATCACCGTGGCAGTGGGCGGTGCCAGCATCGACCTCTTCGACAAGCGTATCTACAAGTCGTACCTGAAGAAGCAGCCCGACTGGATGAAGAACTTCGCATCCCAGTATAACGGCAATCCATACGCCCGACTCATTGAGCTTGCCAAGCTAGCCCAGAAGCAGGGTGTCATCAAGGGTATCCTCCTGCATCAGGGTGAAACCAACAATGGTGATGCCAACTGGCCTAACAGGGTGAAGACCGTATATAACGACATCCTCAAGGATCTGAACCTGAAGGCAGAGGATGTGCCTCTGCTGGTAGGCGAGACCGTACAGAAAGACCAGGGTGGAAGTTGCTGGCAGCATATCGCCGTAGTGGATGATATTGCCAAGACCATTCCTACCGCCCACGTCATCTCTTCCAAGGGATGTCCGCAGCGTGGCGACGGTCTGCACTTCATCGCCGAGAGCTACCGCACCATGGGTAAGCGTTATGCCAACATGATGCTCTCGCTGCTCGGAATTATTCCGGATGCCAACTATCCACGTGTGGATAAAGACCGCCGTGCCTACGTCAAGCTCCACGCACCGGAGGCAAAGCAGGTAATCTTCGATATCTGCGGAAAGAAATATCCGATGAAGAAGGATCTGGATGGCGACTGGTATGGTGTTTCAGACCCATTGGTTGTGGGCTTCCACTATTATTTCCTGAACGTGGATGGCGTGCAGGTGGTAGATCCAGCCAGCGAAACCTATTTCGGCTGCTGCCGTGAGGCGGGTGGTCTGGAGGTTCCTGAGGGAGCCGAAGGCAACTACTATCGTCCTAAGCAGGGAGTAGCGCAGGGTCAGGTTCGTTCGGTATCTTACTATGCAGCTTCGCAGGGCAAGTTCCGCAGAGCCATGGTTTATACCCCGGCAGAATACGAAACCAATCTCACCAAGCGTTATCCTGTGCTCTATCTGCAGCACGGTATGGGCGAGGACGAGACGGGTTGGAGCCACCAGGGCTATATGCAGCACATCATGGACAACCTCATTGCCGAAGGTAAGGCAGTGCCTATGATCGTGGTGATGGAGAGCGGCGATGTAAAACAGCCTTTCGTGCCACGTCCGGGCAAGGATGTGGATGAGGAGCGCAAGCTCTATGGTGCTTCCTTCTATGATGTCATCATCAAGGACCTGATTCCGATGGTAGATCAGAAGTTCCGCACATTCACCGATCGTGATCATCGTGCGATGGCTGGATTGTCCTGGGGCGGTTGCCAGACTTTCAATACCGTGTTGCCGAATATGGATAAGTTCTCGGCTTTGGGAACCTTCAGCGGTGCACTCTTCGGTGTGGATGTCAAGACCTGCTTCAACGGCGTCTTTGCAGATGCTGCCAAGTTCAACAGCCAGATTCACTATATGTTCATGGGCTGTGGTTCTGAAGAGAATTTCGGTACCGAGAAGATGGCGCAGCAGTTGAAAGACCTGGGCATCAAGCTGGATGTCTATGTTTCACCAGGTACTCATCACGAGTGGCTCACCTGGCGCAGATGTCTGAAGGAATTCGTTCCTCATCTGTTCAAGTAACAGGACTTACTAAAAAATCCTATAATTATATATTGAATGTTGAATCCCGGAGCAGTCTGGCAGTTTCGGGATTTTTCTTTGTGTTATATTTATATTATCTGGTGTATCATTCTTTGCATTTGTTATGTTTCAAAAAGTATTTGTAACATAAAATAAAGCCTTGTAACAAAATAAATCTTAATTTTGCAGCGTTCTTAGTTAAAAGAAAGCAATTTCTCAAGACGAACAATCATAAACTTATAATAAACAATTTTAATCTATTCTCTTATGAGGAACTTAAGAAAGATTGAAAAGCCGTTAGCGTTGCTCTCCTTTCTCTGTTTATTCCCTGCAGGAATGTCGCTCAGAGTATTGTAAAAGGAGTAGTCACAGACCAAAGTGGTGAACCAGTCATTGGTGCAACAGTGAAAGCTGAAGGCAGCAAGCAGGGTGTTATTACCGATTTGGATGGTAAATTCAGCATTGATGCTGCGCCTAATGCAACATTGACGATTACTTATGTAGGTATGGAGGCTAAGACCGTAAAGGCTCAGGCTGGTAAGAACCTTACCATTACCTTAAAGGATGATTCTGAAGTATTGAACGATGTCGTTGTCATCGGTTACGGTGTTCAGAAGAAGAGCGACCTGACTGGTGCCGTTGCATCTATCAAGGCTGATGATATCAAGGGCTTGTCAACTACTGATGCCGGTGCTGCCCTCCAGGGTAAGGCTGCCGGTGTGCAGATCATCAACTCGGGTGGTCCGGGTGAGGCTGCCGATATCCGTGTGCGTGGTTATTCTTCTAACAGTGGAAATATCAGTCCATTGCTCATTGTTGATGGTTTGAAGGTTGACAATATCCAGTATCTTGATCCATCTATGATTGAGAGCATGGAGGTATTGAAGGATGCCGCTTCTGCTGCCATCTATGGTGCGCAGGCTGGTAATGGTGTCATCATCATCACTACCAAGACGGGTGCTGCCAATGGCGGTAAGGCTGAGATTTCTTATAGTAGCAAGTTTACCATCCAGTCTATTGGTAGAAAGGCTAAGCTCTTCGACGCTCCAGAGTATATTTCATACCATAAGTACTTGGGCGACTTGACGGATGATAAGTTGAAGGCTGAGGGATACAATGGAGAGAACACCAACTGGTATGATGAAGCTTTTGAAAATAGTTTGGCTCATCAGCACAGCCTTACCATCCAGGCTAGCAATGGTAAGGGTCGTTTCCTTGCCAACTTGAATATCCTCAATAACAATGGTATCGTCAAGGGAGATAAGGATGTTTACAAGCGTTTTACAGGTCAGATTAATGCAGACTACGATGTATATAAGTGGTTGAACATTTCGACAAACACCTCTTTCGAGAAGTGGAAGACCAAGGGTGTGAACAAAGGTTATGGTTCTGTGTTGAACTCTGTTGTTTCTATAGATCCATTGACACCTTGCTATGTAAGTGACCCTGCTAAGTTGCCAACCAATATTTATAACGCTTATCAGAATGGCGCCCCTGTGATGAGAGATGCTGACCATAATAATGATTTCTATGGTACATCTCACTATGCAGAGGATGCTACTGGTAACCCATTGGCACAGCGCGACCGCGTGGGCTCTTACAACCAGGGTATCAATGTACGTGGTACCGTTGCTGCCAACATCAAGCCATTCAAGGGCTTCACCTATACATCTCGTTTGGGTTACCGCATCACGCAGAGCAACTACCACAACTATGAGCAGCCATATTACATCAATACCCTCTCTAACTCCTCACAGTACAAGATAGAGGCTCATACCAACAATGGTCTTTACTATCAGTGGGAGAACTTTGCAAACTATTTGAATACATTTGGCAAGCATACAGTAGGAGCCATGGTGGGTATGTCGTTCACCAAGAACCATTGGGACAACGCTACCATAGGATCTGAGGGTACGAATATTCTTTCAAACTATGCTCCTAACTATCGTTACATTGACTATTTGCTCGCTGATGCAACTAAGAGCGTAGGCAATGCTCCTGGCGATGCAACAGAACTTTCATACTTCGGACGTTTGTCTTATAGCTACGATAATCGTTATTTCTTGCAGTTCAACTTCCGTCGTGATGCATTCGATTCATCTAAGCTTTCAAAGGATGCTCGTTGGGGTAACTTCCCATCAGTATCTGCAGGTTGGACTATCAGCAATGAGAAGTTCTTCCAGGACAACATCAGTCGTGATGCCATCTCTTTCTTGAAGCTTCGTGGATCTTGGGGTAAGAATGGTAATGTCAATGTATTGAGCAACTACCCGTATGCTTCTCCTATTGCCATGAACCAGAGCTTCTATCAGTACAATCCATCTAGCGGTGATGGTAAGTTGTCTTATGGTTCTAAGCCAACAGGTCTTGCTAACCCAGATTTGACTTGGGAGACTTCAGAACAGGTAGACTTGGGTCTTGATGCCCGTTTCTTGAACGACCGTTTGACATTCTCTCTCGACTGGTATCGCAAGAACACCAAGGACCTCTTGGTAGAGATAAATCTTCTTCCGGAAATTGGTGTAAGCAAGTATATCGTCAACTCTGGTAAGGTGCTTAACACAGGTTTCGACTTCGAGTTGGGTTGGAGAGATCATATCCGTGATTTCAAGTACTCTGTTTCAGTCAACGGTTCTACCTTGAAGAATGAGGTAAAGGATCTTTCTTCATGCATCAGCCGTATCGAGGGTATAGGTATCGATGGCTTCAACAGCCGTTTGAAGCCAACATTCGAGGTGGGGCACTCTATCTGGTATTTCCGTGGTTACAAGTATGCAGGTGTAGCTGAGGATGGAAGTGCGTTGTATTATGACAAGGATGGTAATACCACCAATGCGCCTACAGATAATGATAAGCAGGATTTGGGTGTGGGTATTCCTAAGTTTACTTACGGTATCACCCTCAATGCTGAGTACAAGGGCTTCGACTTGACCATCTTCGGTACTGGAGCAGCAGGCAATAAGATTTATAACTTGATGGTATCGGCCGACCGACCACTCTTGAATGGTATCGATGAATATTGGAAGAATTCCTGGACAGAGAGTAATACCAATGCCAAGTATCCTGATATGAAGAAGGTGGCAACTGACTGGACATTCTTCAGTTCTAGCGCAGCTGTCTTCAGCGGTTCTTACTTCAAGATCAAGCAGATTCAGTTGGGTTACACATTGCCACGTCTCATTACGGGCAAGATTGGCCTGAATGGTGTGCGTGTTTACTGCTCTTTGGATGACTTCTTCACAATCACCAAGTATCCTGGAGCCGATCCTGAGACAGCTTCTATGAACAGCGCTCAGTCGCGTGGTTTTGATAATGGTACTTATCCTACTTCTAAGAAGATGGTATTTGGTATCAATGTAACATTCTAATTATTAAATGATACAGCAATGAAAAAGTATTTATTATATTCTAGTATATTAGCCCTTGCGTTGACAGGAACAGTATCCTTTACTTCCTGTGAGAGTCAGCTCGATATTGAGCAGAAGGGTACTACTTATGAGGAACAGTTCTATAAGACTGATGCCGATGCAGAGGCTGCTTTGGTGGCAGCATACGAAGGCTTTATGTGTAATGTAGTAGGACGTCAGCCAGACATCCAGGGAAGTTTGGGTATCTATACTCCTCACAAGTTGATTTTGAACATGTGTGGTGATGATGTTTACTATGCCAGTGGTAACTATGGAGACCATGAGGACGCAGGTTGCCTCAATGAGTTCCGCTATGATACTGATGCCTTGGTTCCAAAGTTGATGTACTCTGGCCTCTATTCTTCAGTATATACTTGCAACTTGGTCATTAACAAGTTTGCTAATCCAGATACACCAGTCAAGAAGCGTTGTGTGG
The DNA here is from genome assembly GCA_900544825.1 of uncultured Prevotella sp. Lineage (GTDB taxonomy): Bacteria > Bacteroidota > Bacteroidia > Bacteroidales > Bacteroidaceae > Prevotella. The sequence continues at coordinate 26,722 of UQWP01000012.1, forward strand.
CTGAGGCTCGTGTGCTTCGTGCTTACGACTACTTCTTGTTGGCAAACTTCTGGGGCACTCCTCCATTCGTTTTAAACCAGTTGACAGCTGATGCGCTTCCATACAACTGCGATAAGGATCCTGAGCATCCTATGACCCACGAACAGTTGATAGAGTGGGTTGCTTCTGAATGTGAGGCAGCTGCGGCCGATCTTGATGAGCGCAAGAGCAAGGATGACAAGGATGGAGCTGTAAAGGTAACCAAGGGCTTTGCTAATGCATTGGCTGGTAAGGCTTACCTCTTCGCTGGCAAGTATGAACAGGCTAAGACAGCCCTCAAGAAGGTTATCGACTCAGGCAAGTATGCCCTTGTTCCAGGCGACAAGTACCTGGACAACTTCCATATTGAGGGTGATGGCGACGAGGAAAAGGTCTTCGAAATCAACTTCGAGTACAATGCAGGTAAGGGTGCATGGGGCGGTATGATTCAGCGTTCTAGCTGGATGGAGTCTAATGCAATGAACTGGCGTGCTGGTAGCTTCGTAGTTTCTCCTCAGTCTGTATATAGTGGCATCGATGGTTGGGGTGGCTTAGGTGTACCTCAGTGGTTTGGTGATGAGTTCCATGAGAACGATGGCGACTCTTACCGTTTCAAGGCAACCTTGAAGCACATTGATGATGCTGTTTATAAAATGAAGTATGCTAAAGATTCGCTAAACAATTTGACGGTTGAGCAGAAGAAGGTAAGCAAGGATGTTGGTATTAAGGATCAGGTTCAGGGACTTTATGGTAACTCTACTTGGTTGGCATTCAAGACAGTAATGCGTGCAGCTGACTCTGATGGTAAGAAATATGGTGACAACATCCGTTTGAACAACTATCTCGTGATGCGTTATGCCGAGGTTCTTTTGAACTATGCTGAGGCTTGTCTCCAGACTGGCGATCAGGCTGAGGCCAAGAAGTATATTAATGCCATTCAGGAGCGTGCAGGATCCAAGACCATTAGTAGCTCAGTAGATATGGATGTTCTCAAGAAGGAGAAATCATACGAGTTGTGGATGGAAGGTTGTCGTTGGTTCGACATCAAGAGATGGAAGGATGCCACTGCCATCAATCGCATCAAGAATGCGGGTACCGATGTACCTCACCTCTTTGACAAGTTGTTCCGCGCACCTCAGGCTTCTGACGAGAAGTTGTACTGGGAGCATGGTACAGAGGCAAATAGCCGCTTCTATACAGTTTCTTCTCATGCAGCAAAGGATGCTGGTTTCACAGTTGGTTACCAAGAGGGAAAACATGATTACTTCCCTTATCCACAAACAGTGAAGAACATGAACCCTAACTTGGTTCAGAACCCTGGCTGGTAATCAGAATGTAGGTTTATTATGATAATGGTTTTAGGTTAAAATCAGTAGTTTGTTTATCAAAGGGGGTGTTTCGAAAAGAAGCACTCCCTTTTTCTTCTTTAAAGAAATTTGTGTATGAAAACATGGATGTGTGCAATGTTGATGACACCGTTATCAGATTATCGAACCTCAATAAAATGAATTGTCTATGAATTACTTTTTCGATAAAATAGTTAGATTGTTTTGTTTATTTGTATTCCTTTTTGGGCATTCCTCTGCGGATGCCCAAAATAAGGAATTACCAGCAGACATCAATCCTTATTTCGGACCTGTAGGCAAGCAACCTGTTATGCCTAATGCGGCTGGCTTTATTCAGAGATGGTTGCTCCTGGAGCCAATCTCTGTGTCTGTTAAGAGTAATGTCGTTTTCACAGATTCTTATCTGAAGGAGAAGTTCTATACGCAGTATTTCCCTAAACAGATGGAAATCGTACCTAAGGATGGAGCCATCGTGAAGGTGAGGAAGGAAAAGCTGAAATGGCATGCGCTGGACAGCAAGCTCTATAACGTGAAGCTCTTCCGTTTCGCAACTTCGTTCGGGAAACCCAAGTATGGTGTCTTGTTCTGGGCGGTTACCGTTATCGATTGCCCTGAGGAAATGAAAAACGTCCGATTGGCTGTCGGTTCGAATGGTGCCTCCATGTGGTGGCTCAATGGCGAGGAGGCGGTGATGCTCGAAGGCGACCGGAGGATGGTTCGCAATGATGTGGTTTCTAAGAAGCTTACCTTGAAGAAGGGTAAGAATATCCTTCGGGGTGCAGTCATCAATGGACCTGGCATGAGTGACTTCTGTGTCCGATTCATCGACGTACAGGGCAAGCCAGTCAGAAACCTGTCCATTCATGTGAAGTAGTGCAATCAATATAGAAAGTTATGAAACAGAACAATATATTTTTCAGATATTTTAGCCAGGTTGCTGCTCAGCAGAAACTTTATGTCGCTGCTTTGGTTGCCTTGTTGTCTTCTTCTGCTTACGAAGCAGAAGCCCAGATTGGCGAACCTTTCATTCATGATCCTTCTACCATTGCCCTGTGTGATGGAAAGTATTATACCTTTGGAACGGGTGAAGGCGGGCTCTGGTCGGAGGATGGCTGGACCTGGCAGGGTGGTGCTGTCCGTCCCGGCAGAGGAGCTGCTCCAGATGTATTGAAGATAGGCGACCGTTATCTCATAGCCTACAGCGCTACGGGTGGTGGATTGGGCGGCAGTCATCGTGGTGATGTCCTGACGATGTGGAACAAAAGTCTCGATCCGAAATCGCCTGATTTCAAATATACCGAACCGATAGTTGTTGCCTCATCCCTGGATGATGAAGACTGTGATGCCATTGATGCGGGCTTGTTGCTCGACCCTACTACCGGCAGACTCTGGCTCAGTTACGGAACCTATTTCGGATTTATCCGTCTGGTAGAACTCGACCCGAAGACGGGTAAGCGGATGGAAGGCAACGAACCCGTCAATATCGCTATCGACTGTGAAGCTACTGATTTGATTTATCGCAATGGCTGGTATTATCTCCTGGGTACTCACGGAACCTGTTGCGATGGTCCTAATTCTACCTATAATATTGTGGTGGGACGTTCGCGAAAGATAACCGGTCCATACGTGGATAATGTGGGCAGAGAGATGTTGCAGGGCGGTGGAAAGATGGTGTTTGCAGCCAACAATCTGAAGACGGGCCCCGGACACTTCGGACGCTATATCGAGGAAGATGGTGTAGAAAAGATGTCGTTCCACTATGAGTCTGATTTCAGACAGGGAGGACGAAGCGTGTTGGCTATCCGTCCTTTGTTGTGGAAGAACGACTGGCCAGTGGCTGGCGATGAATTCCATGCCGGAACCTACGAGATAGAATCGGAACGAAGAGGCTATGCCTTGGAGATTGCCGTTGATTTCGTGAGAATGCAGCGGGATATCGAACCATTCTGGATAAAGCCAACCAAGCCCCTGAAGGACATCGAGCCACAGACCTTGAAGGAGGTGGAGGCAGAATGGCCTAAGGGAGAAGTGAAGGTAAGAATGAACGATTACATGTTCCGTCCTCATCAGAAGTGGAGCATCATGCCTGCCGGAAAGGGTGGTTATCTGGGTGGTCCTTATTATAAGATTTGCATAGAGGGCACCACCCGTTATCTTACCGCAACCGCTCAGCATGATGTCATCGCCAAACCTGAGTTTACTGGTGAAGATGCCCAGCTTTGGCGCATCGAACAGCTTACCGATGGTACCTATCGCATTATGCCGAAGGCAGTGCCTGGTACTGAAGAGAAGCTGGCTTTGGTTTCACTCGGCGACTGTACCCCAGGTCTGGCTCCCTTCGATTTCAACAGCGACAATTCTAAATGGAATTTCAGACAACAATAATAAATAACTGATTCAACTTTCGCTTGGGTGGAAACAAGAAGACGTTTGTATATCATGAAAAGCGTTGAATGTAGCTTTTGATCAGTTATTTAAATGGTCTTAGAAACCTATATTATTTACCTCTTAAATACTGTTTTGCAAGGTTGCCGGCAGCTGCCGGCAACCTTGTTGCCATTTGCCGATAAGGTTGCTGACATTTGGCAGCAACCTTGCTGGCAACCGCCAACAATTAAATAAATCTAATTCTTTAGGTCGATAGATACAGCTTCTCTGATTATTTCGTATATTTGCAATAACTTATAACGCAGTACAACTATGGACTTAAAGTATGATGTTTATACCATTACCAATGCTGAGGGTAGTGGTGAAGAACGTAAATACGTTCGATTGAAACAGCATGAGGCGATGACGGCTCACGAACTGGAAGCCACCATCCAGCAAAGATGTACACTCACCAAGGGTGATGTGGCAGCAGTGTTCTCTGAACTTCATGACATTGTGGTCAGTGAGTTCTCAATGGGGCGCAGGGTGTATGTTCCTCAACTGGGGTATTTCTCGCTTGCCGTAAATCTGGAAATGCCGGAAGCCAATCCTGACAAGAAGATTACGGGAAAGGAAGTTCGTTTGCGTGGTATCAATTTCCGCCCGGAGGCTAGTTTGTTGCAGGAGATAGATAGAAATATTCATTTCGTACGTTCCGAGTATTCCAGCCAATCTACTATCTTTACTGAAGAGAAGCTTTGGGCTAGATTACAGGAATATTTCCAGGAAAACCGTTACCTCACCATCAAACTTATGCGAATGGAGTTTGGACTGACTCGCCATATGGCACAAAAGTGGATAGACCACTTCATTGCCAAAGGTTTGTTGATAAAGGATGGAACTCCCCGTTCACCGATTTATTTCTTGAATGATAAATAGTAACAAGAAGATAGAGTGATAAAACTCCCATCAAGGTATTGGGTACACAGTTGAATACATAATAAATCCCGAAATCGCTTGGTGGTTTCGGGATTTTTGCTTATCTTTGCCAACGTAAATAGTAAATAGTTGATAATATGGCAACGAAGTTATATCCAATAGGCATGCAGACCTTCTCTGAGATTCGAGAGGAGGACTTTCTCTATGTAGATAAGACGGAGTACATCTATCGTATGACTCATACGAGTGGAAAGTATTTTTTTCTGGCGCGACCACGTCGTTTCGGAAAGTCACTCCTCGTCTCTACTATGCAGAGCTATTTCGAGGGGAAGAGGGAACTCTTTAAGGGGCTTGCCATCGAAAAGCTAGAAAAAGATTGGACGGAATATCCTGTGCTCCATTTTGACATGAGCGGTGGCAAGCATATGGAACCAGAGCAGCTGGAATTGTATTTGGGCTATATCCTGAAAGATCAAGAGAAGAAATGGGGTATAAATGAACCACGTATCGGGGCAAATAACCGACTCATCGACCTCATCAATGCTGCTTATGAGAAGAGTGGAAAACAAGTGGTGGTGCTCATCGATGAATATGATGCGCCTATGCTGGATGTGGCTCACGAGAAAGAGCAACTGGATGTGTTGCGCAATATCATGCGCAACTTCTTTAGTCCCCTGAAATATAGTGAGGCCAAACTGCGTTTTGTTTTCCTTACAGGTATCACCAAGTTCTCGCAAGTTAGCATCTTCAGTGAACTGAACAATATCACAAACGTGTCGATGGACGATGAATATGCTGGAATCTGCGGCATCACCAAAGAAGAACTTCTGGAAAATATGTCGGATGACATCGATATGCTTGCTGATGCACTTGGATATTCTAGAGAAATGATGATTGCAAAGCTCAAGGAGAATTATGATGGCTATCATTTCTCGAAGAAATCGCCAGACGTTTTCAATCCATACAGTCTGCTCAACTGTTTCTCGAAAAAGGAATTGGGGGCATTCTGGTTCAGTTCTGGTACGCCAACTTATCTTATCAATATGTTGAGGCAGTTTGGTGTGTTGCCAACGGAGATAGCTCCGACAGAAGCAGTCAGTTCTTCCTTTAATGCACCAACGGAGAATATGAAGACCATCACGCCGTTGCTCTACCAGAGCGGATATGTTACCATCAAGGAGTACGATCCGGAAACGAGGATTTATACCCTAGATATTCCAAACAAGGAAATCAAGGTAGGATTGTTTGATAATCTTCTGCCAAACTACGTGGATGGTGTCTCTGCCGAACGGGGCAATGTGGCAATAGCCAAAATGGCATTGCTTATTGGCAAGCGCAACATGGATGGTGCCTTGCATCTGTTGCAAGACTTCCTGGGAACGGTGCCATACTGCAACGTGACCAATTATGAGGGGCATTATCAGCAGATGCTCTTCATCATCTTTACTCTCTTAACCAATTACCTGGTGGATGTGGAGGTGCATACGCCACGTGGCAGGGTAGATATTGTGCTCCTTACCAAGACCGACCTCTATGTGGTTGAATTGAAGCTGAATAAGAGTGCTCAGGCGGCAATGCAGCAAATCAATCTGAAGAACTATCGCCAGCGATTCGCTCTTTGTGGCTTGCCAATTACCAAGGTTGGCATCAATTTCGATTCTACCCAAGGTACTATTGAGGATTGGGTGATAGAGGCATGAGTATCTGATAGATAGGTAAAAAAATAAAAGAGGGTGTGGCATCATTTTATGACGCACCTTTTTCTTATGCGTTACATCATATTAAGAATTTGAAACATGTGAAAAAGTAGAATTCTACTTTTTTGATTACCTTTGCAGCAACAAATAACAATTTAATATACTATAATTAATTTAAATCATAAAATGACCAGATACAGAATGATTTTATCCCTGCTTTTGGCTAGCATGGGAACTGCTGCAACAGCACAGAACATCAACTTGCCAATCATCCAGACCAAGTACACAGCCGATCCTGCACCTTATGTGCACAACGATACGGTTTATCTCTATACCACCCACGATGAGGATGGGGCTGAGGGGTTCCTGATGAAAGACTGGCTGCTCTATACCTCAACGGATATGGTAAACTGGCAAGACCGCGGTGCCGTGGCTTCATTGAAAGACTTCAAGTGGTTCAAGGGTGAGAATGGTGCCTGGGCAGAGCAGGTCATCGAGCGCAATGGCAAATGGTATATGTATTGTCCTATCCATGGTCATGGCATCGGAGTGCTGGTAGCTGATAATCCATACGGACCGTTTAAGGATCCTATCGGAAAGCCTCTGGCATGGGAGGGCGACTGGTTCGACATCGACCCTACCGTATGGATAGATGATGATAATCAGGCTTACATGTATTGGGGCAACCCGGAGTTGAAGGCAGTGAAACTGAACGAGGACATGATTTCTTATTCTGATTCCATCATGCACTTTCCGAAAATTCAGGATTATCAGGAAGGTCCTTGGTTCTGGAAGCGCAATGGCAATTATTATCTGGCTTATGCTTCAACCTGCTGTCCTGAGGGCATCGGTTATGCGATGAGCAAGAATCCGCTCGGACCGTGGGAATATAAGGGACATATCATGAACCATACGCCTCGTACTCGTGGCAATCATCCGGGCATCATCGACTATAAGGGCAAGAGCTATTGCTTCGGCTTGAATTATGACATCTTCCGTTTGAAGACGGGGCGTCATGCCGAGCAGCGTTCTGTTTCTGCGGCCGAAATGACTTACAATCCTGACGGAACCATCCAGGAGTTGCCATACTTCCAGGATTGCAAGTTGGAGCAGATAGAATGGTTCAACCCTTATCGCCAGGTTGAGGCTGAGACGATGGCTTGGGGCTATGGATTGAAGACGCGCCTAAGAACGAATGGGCGCAGAAGGACAGATGGAACCAGGTGGTTACGAATGTTGATGAGGGAAAGTATATCCTCCTGAAGGGTGTTGACTTCAAGAAGGGTGCAGGTAAGTTTGAGGTTTCTGCCTCTTGCCACATGTTTGGCGGCAGCATCGAAATCCGTCTTGATGGGGTAAACGGCCAGTGCATTGGCAAGGTGGATATCAAGAACACCAAGGACGAATACAATACCTTCTCTACTCAGGTGAAGAAGGTAAAGGGTGTTCATGATCTCTACTTCGTTTTCAAGGGAGGCGACATCCAGAAGCAGAACCTCTTCTTCCTGGATTGGTGGAAGTTTGGGGAGTAAGATAAACTTAATAAAGTTTTTGAAACATTCTATAAAGTCATTATGATTGTTTTTTCGTAATTTTGCAGCATTAAACGAAAAAACAATCATAATGATGAATACAACGAAAATCTTGGCTCTCAGAAAGCCGTTACTGATAAGCGCATGCCTGCTTGCCATGCAGGGTGCTGCCTATGCACAGAACCCAATCGTACAAACACAGTTAACTACCGACCCGGCACCTCTGGTTGTCGGAGACCGTCTCTATGTATATACCGGTCATGATGAAGATAAGGCTGACTTCTTCTGGATGAACGAATGGCGTGTTTATTCTACCAAGGATATGGTGAACTGGACTGACCATGGTTCTCCGCTCGACCTCAGTTCTTTTTCCTGGGCGGATGACCGTGCCTGGGCTGCACAGACCATCGAACGTAACGGTAAGTATTACTGGTATATCTGTGCGCACTCTAAACTGACGGGCGGAATGGCTATTGGTGTAGCTGTGGCAGATTCTCCTACCGGTCCTTTCAAGGATGCGCTGGGAAAACCGCTTTTCGATAATGGAAGTTGGGACAATATCGACCCTACCGTTTGGATGGATGAGGATGGTCAGGCTTATCTCTATTGGGGTAATCCACATCTCTACTATGCCAAACTGAATGAAGATATGATCAGCTTCAAGGGGGGTATAGATGCCAAGGCTGCTGTTGATGAAAAGAGAGAAGTGGGAAGAATCGTGATGACTGAGGAGGGATTCGGTTCGCCTGATGTGGAGAAGCGTGATTCTACCCGAAAATATAAAGATTGCTACACTGAGGGACCTTGGTTCATGAAGCGTGGCAAGAACTATTATATGATCTATGCAGCAGGTGGAGTGCCTGAGCACATTGCTTATTCCATGAGCAAGAAGCCTTTTGGACCATGGAAGTATATGGGCGAAATCATGCCACAGGAGAATACGGGTTCCTTTACTAATCATTGCGGTGTTACCGACTTCAAGGGCAAGTCTTATTTCTTCTATCATACGGGTAAACTGGGTGGTGGATTCGGACGCAGCGTGGCTGTGGAGGAGTTCAAATATAATGCCGACGGCACCTTCCCTATCATCCATCATACTGAGGAAGGAGTGACTCCTATCGCAACCCTCAATCCTTACAAGCGTCAGGAGGCGGAGACCATCGCTTTCTCTAAGGGAGTGAAGTCGGAGCAGACAGATGATACGGGTGTTTATATCTCGGAAATACACAATGATGATTATATTAAGGTACGTGAGGTGGATTTCGGAAATGCGAGTCCAGATGCATTTGCCATCTCTGCTGCGTGCTCATCGCTCGGCGGTTCTTTGGAGGTTCATCTCGATAAAAAGGATGGTGAACTGGTGGCAAAGATAGATGTCAGCAAGACTGGTGGCTGGGAAAAGTGGAAGACTTTCTCGGCGCAAACGCTGAAGAAAGTTACCGGAAAGCATGATATATACTTCGTGTTCAAGGGATTGAAGGGAAGCAAGCTCTTCAATTTCAACTGGTGGAAGTTTGAGAAGAATTTCGCCAATCCTGTGGTTTGGGCTGATGTGCCTGATGTGGATGTAATCCGTGTAGGAGATGCATTCTATATGGTGAGCACCACCATGCATCTGATGCCGGGTGCGCCTATCATGAAATCGAAGGATCTGGTAAACTGGGAAACCGTGAACTATATCTTCCCTAAACTTACCGATTCGCCTAAGTATGACATGAAGGAGGGTACGGTGTATGGTCGTGGTCAGTGGGCTACTTCGCTTCAGCATCATCGTGGCAAGTTCTATGCGCTCTTTGCTCCGAACGATAATCCTGGTGGCGAGACTTATATCTGCACAGCTGATGATATCGAGGGTAAATGGACCATCCACAGCCGTTTGCAGCATTTCCATGATGCCGCTCTCTTTTTCGATGACGACGACAAAGCATACGTAGTTTATGGCACGGGCGAGATGGTGCAGCTGAATGCAGACTTAACCGATGTAGTGCCGGGCAGCCACTGCAAACTCTTTGAACGTGATGCAGATGAAACAGGCTTGCTCGAAGGTTCCCGTATGATTAAGCATAATGGCAAGTATTATCTCCTGATGATTTCATGGACCAAGGGACATCCGCGCCGTGAAGTGTGCTATCGTGCCGATAAGATAACGGGTCCTTACGAAAAGAAGGTGATTCTGGAGACAGAGTTTGCCGGATTCAACGGTGTGGGACAAGGTACGATTGTAGATGATAAGGATGGCAACTGGTATGGCATCGTATTCCAAGACCGTGGTGGAGTGGGCAGAGTGCTCACACTGGAGCCATGTACCTGGAAGGATGGATGGCCTATACTGGTTGATGAAAAGGGCAATATTCCTGCCAAGATGCAGAAGCCAGTGCTGGGTTATGACGGCAAGGGACTCGTGTATAGCGACGACTTCTCTAAAGATAAACTGGAATTGCAGTGGCAGTGGAATCACAATCCTGTGGATAATGCCTGGTCGCTCACAGAGCGCAAGGGCTGGCTCCGCCTAAAGACATCCCGTATCGTTCCTAATATCTTCCTGGCTCCCAATACCATCAGTACCCGCACTGAGGGACCAACCTGCGCGGGAATCATCAAGATGGATGTGAGCAAGATGAAAGATGGCGATGTGGCTGGTCTGTCAGCCTTCCAGGGTGATGCAGCTTTGCTTTCTGTAGTTAAGGAAGGCAAGAAGCTCTTTGTGGTAGGAACCAAGGAGAGTGTTGCCCTGACGGATAAGGAAAAAGCGGTGACCGATGTGAAACGTGAGGAGGTGTATTGCGAGCCATTGAATCTGAAACAGGATAAGGCAACGAAATCAAGCATCATTTATCTGAAGATGAGCTGCGATTTCCGTCTTCATCAGGATCTCGCCACCTTATTATATAGTATAGATGGAAAGAACTGGATTCCTGCCATCAAGGATTTCAAGATGCAGTATGATTATCGCCGCCTCTTCATGGGTACTCGTATCGCTATCTACAACTATGCCACAAAGGCTGCTGGCGGATATGTGGATGTTGATTCTTTTGACTATCATAAAACTGAATAGTAATGAGAAATAGAATGATAGTGGGAACTATGGCTTTGGCGTTCCTTCTTCCGGTGCAGATGATGGCTAAAGCTAGCTGCTCTGATAACAGTACCCGACTTTGGTATAACGCCCCAGCCCAGCAGTGGCTGGAGGCTCTGCCTATAGGAAACTCTCATCTGGGAGGTATGGTGTATGGCGGAACCACCGACGAGAATATCCAGTTGAATGAGGAGACTTTCTGGAGTGGTGGTCCCCATAACAACAACAGCAAGAAATCCCTGGAGAATCTGCCAAAGGTGAGGGAACTCATCTTCAATGGTAGGGAAGAGGAGGCTGCGGCTCTCATTAACCAGACCTTCATCCCTGGTCCTCATGGCATGCGCTTCCAGCCAATGGCAAATTTGCATATCAGAATGAAGAACCAGGGAAAGGCTGATCAGTTTGTGCGTAATCTGGATTTGAAGAGGGCGATTGCTACGACTTCTTTTGTGATGGATGGCGTAAGATATACCCGTACCATCTTTGCTTCGCTGGCTGATGGCGTCATCGTTTGCCACATCAAGGCGAGTAGAAAGGGCGCCCTGAATATCGATGTTACCCTGGATTCTCCTTTTGAACATCAGACTCAGAAGACAGCGAATGGTGTAGTGCTGAAGGTGAAGGGACAAGACCAGGAAGGCATCAAGGCGGCTCTTGCTGCCGAATGTGTGGCGGATGTAAAGACGGATGGCACCGAGGCAACCATCCTCGTGAGCGCTGCCACCAATTTTGTGAACTATCACGATGTGTCGGGCAATGCTGCCCAGCGCAATGCCGACTATATCAATAAGGTGAAACTGATGAGCTATGCACAGTTGGAGAGACGCCATGTGGAGGCTTACCAGAAGCAGTTTGCTACTTCTTCCCTGGTTCTGCCAACTGATGCCAATGCTTCGTTGCCTACCAACCAGCGCCTGGAGAAATTTGCGGGCAGCAAGGATATGGCGATGGTGGCACTCATGTATAACTATGGCCGCTATCTGCTCATTTCCTCTTCCCAGCCTGGTGGACAGGCGGCAAACCTGCAGGGCGTTTGGAATGATAACAAAAATGCGCCTTGGGATAGCAAATATACCATCAACATCAATACGGAGATGAATTACTGGCCTGCCGAGGTAACGAATCTCGCCAACACCACGGAGCCTCTGTATTCGCTGATTAAGGATTTGAGCGTAACGGGAGCTCAGACGGCTAGGGAAATGTATGGCTGCCGTGGCTGGATGGCTCATCATAATACGGATATCTGGCGCATTGCAGGTCCGGTGGACGGTGCGCAGTGGGGCATGTTCCCGAATGGTGGAGCCTGGCTCACCACCCATCTCTGGCAGCATTATCTCTATACGGGCGACAAGGCTTTCCTCAAGCAGTGGTATCCGGTAATCAAGGGTGCTGCTGAGTTCTATCTCGACTATATGCAGAAATTGCCGGGCACCGAATGGAAGGTAACCGTACCGTCGGTGAGTCCGGAACAGGGACCTAAGGGTAAGAGAACTGCCGTAACGGCTGGTTGCACGATGGATAACCAGATAGCCTTCGATGCCCTGACCAATGCAGTGAAGGTTTCAGAAATATTGGGTGTTGATGAGGCTGAGCGCAAGGAGATGCAGCTGTTGATTTCTCAGATTCCGCCAATGCAGATAGGAAAGTACGGACAGTTGCAGGAGTGGCTTGTAGATGCGGATGATCCGAAGAATGAACATCGCCATATCTCGCATCTCTATGGATTGTATCCATCCAACCAGATTTCTCCTTTCTCTCATCCGGAACTTTTCCGTGCCGCAGCCACCACCCTGAAGCATCGTGGTGACCAGGCTACGGGTTGGAGTCTGGGTTGGAAAACGAACTTCTGGGCACGCATGCTCGATGGCAATCATGCATTCAGAATCATCAGCAATATGCTTCGACTGTTGCCATCTGATGCGCAGGCAAAGGAATATCCTGATGGCAGAACCTATCCGAATCTCTTCGATGCTCATCCGCCATTCCAGATTGACGGCAATTTCGGAGTAACAGCCGGCATTGCCGAAATGCTCCTGCAGAGTCATGATGGAGCCGTGCATCTGTTGCCTGCAGTGCCTGATGCCTGGAAAGATGGAAGCGTGAAAGGATTGCGTGCTCGGGGTGGTTTTGTGGTGGATATAGACTGGAAGAATGGAAAGCTGATGCTGGCGAAGATTCGCTCAACTATTGGAGGCATCCTGCGTCTCCGCTCATACGTTCCGCTGAAGGCGAAGAATCTGAAGGTGAAGAATCTGAAGAAGGCAGAAGGTGATTGCCCGAATGCTTTGCTGGCGCCTGCCGTAGTAAAACCAGCGATGGAGCAGCAGAGAGTGGAAGAAGGCGTCATGGCGAATATCCCGACGGTGTATGAATATGACTTGGAAACAGAGCCTGGAAAGACTTATTTCTTTAAATAAATCTCAAAAGTAGCCGTAAAAGTACCGTTTTGTCCACCTCCAGGTGGATAAAAAGTGGTACTTTTGCGGCTATATTATTAACAATATAATTTTAGACCTAAGAATAAGAATGAAGAAAGTATTATTTGCAACTTGCTGCATCGCTCTCCTGAGCGGTTCTCTTGGCGCTTCTGCACAGAAGCGATCTGCAGCGAAAAGTTCCTCTGCATCGTCCTTGTCAGGAAAGTCATGGTCGGCTGATAACGGGAATGGTACCTTTACCAACCCTTTGTTTTATGATGAGTTCTCTGATCCTGATATCATCAGAGTGGGGGAGGATTATTATCTGGCGGGTACCACGATGCATAGCGTGCCGGGACTGGTGGTGCTCCATTCCAAAGATCTCGTGAACTGGGAATTCTCTTCCTACTGCTTCGACCGATTCGATGATTCTGATGACTTCAATCTCAGAAACGGGAAGGAAGCGTATGGACAGGGTATCTGGGCACCTGCCATCCGCTATCACAACGGCAAGTTCTATATCTTCTCGAATATCAACGGACATGGTTTGCAGGTTTATATCTCGGACAGTGCCAAGGGACCTTGGACGCATCATAAGATCAATGGCGATATCTACGACCTCTCCGTGCTCTTCGATGATGACGGAAAGGTGTATGCCGTGCATAAATACGGCAATGTGACCGTGACGGAGCTGAAACCTGACCTCAGTGGTCCTGTAGAGGGAAGCAGCAAGGTGGTGATTCCTGAAGGTAACGCAATGGGAGAGGGACATCATGTATATAAAATCAATGGTATGTACTACATCCTCTCTGCCGATTATTCGCCGATGGGACGTATGCAGTGTGCCCGAAGCAAGAGTATCTGGGGACCTTACGAAACCTGCGTGATCAGCGAAAGAGAATCTTTCGGATACGCCGCTGGATGGAGCGTGGGGAATATAGGCATCGGTCGTCCTTTGCCGGAAGATGGCTTCAAGTTCCAGAACAACCAACCGAATGGAGTTACCCTGGGATGTGCTACCATTCATCAGGGCGGAATCGTGCAGGCTCCTGACGGCAAATGGTGGGGTGTATCGATGCAGGATTTCAATGCCGTGGGTAGAACCGTATGCCTTTCGCCTATCACCTGGGTGGATGGCTGGCCTTACTTCGGACTGGAGAAGAATCTCGGTCGCTCGCCTCGTACCTGGTTCAAGCCGAATGATATGGTGAAGACTCCTCAGGCTCCCTACGAGAGATGTGATGATTTCTCGGGAAAGGCCTTCAAGCCGGTTTGGCAGTGGAATCATAATCCGAACGATAAGATGTGGTCGCTGAACAAGGAGCGCAAGGGATGGCTCAGATTACATTCCATGCCTGCCAAGCAGTTGCTCTGGGCAAAGAATTCGTTGACGCAGCGTGCCATCGGTCCTGTATCTTATACATCTGTCAAGCTGGATGCATCCCGATTGAAGGTTGGGGATGAGGCAGGACTCGGTGCCATGAATACGCCATACGCTTCATTGGGCGTGGTGAAGACGGAAAAGGGATTGAGCCTGAGATGCTACGACCAGAACACCAACAAGCAGGTGCTGAAGCCGATTGCTAAGAACAAGGTGGTATGGTTGCGCCTTTGGGGTGATTACGACAAGAGTCTGCTGCAATATTCCTACTCTCTGGATGGAAAGAATTGGGAGAATATTGGAGAGCAGATGCTTTCTCCTTATCAGTTGAAGACTTTCCAGGGTGTGCGTGTAGCGCTGTATGCCTTTAACAAAACGGGAGTGAACGGTGGCGTGGCTGATTTCGATGACTTCAAGGTAGAGGAACCGATGGCTGACAGAACAGCCAATCTGCCTATCGGAAAGACCATCCGACTCTTTAATCTTGCTGATGGCAACCTGATGAATGCCACCGGTCACGGACTCATGCACAGCTCCTGGAACAAAAAGGAGATGAGCAATGGAGTGAAATTCATCATCGAGGATCGCGGACAGGGCAAGGTTGCGCTGAAAACCGTAGATGGACGATATGTCTATATCGCAGGTGCAGGCTTGTCGGGCGATGTGCGTCTTACCTCTGATGCCTCCTGTGCAGAGGAGTTTGTGTGGCAGGATATGCTTTACAACCGCTGTATGCTTCTATCGCTGAAGACTCAGCGGTATGTGGGCAAGCATCCTGCCGACGGAAGTCCTTATTCTGCTGATTTCCAGGGCGCAGATGCCGGTATGAAGAATGGCTGTGTCTTCTCCTGGGAAGTGGTAGAGTAGGCTATTCGAAATAGAAAGTCAATGCAATCATCTTACTGTGAGCTCCTTTAGCTGCCAAGGCATAAGGGAGCTCATTCTTGTTTTTGATGTGCTCGGGATGTTTCTTGTCGAAGGAATCTGTCAATCCATACATAAACTTGAGTTCTGGACGAAGCTTGAAGAATGGCATGTAGAAATCGCAGCCTACGCCCAGTTCGAGGAATACTTCTGATTTCTTGAGCTTGATGTAGTCTGACTTGCTGCTATTGAGGTTCATCATCGGATTGATGCCCGCCATCACGTAAGGACGGTGGTTGTTGAAGCGTTCGGCTGCAAAAATCAGGTCAATAGCCGAGGAGATATAGGCTGTCTTCATTTCCTGATGTTGAATGATATTGTTTCCGGCACCATCTTTCTCCAGAAGGTTATGAAAGGTGAGGTGGCGGGTTCCGAAGTACATGGCAGGGGCGATGCGGAACTGAAAGCTTCTGTTAAGTCGGAATTCACCCAGTACGCCTACGGTGAGCCCCATATCCCAACGGTCCTGATCTACCATGACATGAGAAGGTTGCTCGATACCGTCGGCATCGATATATTGGGTGATTCCGGTATTCTGAAACTCGATATCCTGTGCATGAGTTCCGATCAGTACGCCAAAATGGAAAGGGCGCAGGTCGGTATAAGGGCGATTTTCTACCGTCCTAAGCTGTGCCATACAGTTGATACCAATATAGAAGGCTATTAGAGCCATCAGTATGATTCTCTTCATATTTGCTATTTGTTCTTCGTTGTTATTAATAAACGGCAAGCTTGGCTTCTTATTGTTCTAATTTATTTCGATAAAGTATAAATTGAGTAAAATCAAGAAAAAAGTCATACCTATTTGTAGGTATATCGAAAATAATTGTTATCTTTGCACCATCAAAAGTAGGTAATAACCTATCTCTAGATTAGCATAGATACAGAAACATTATTAACATTTTAAATATTTATAATTATGGCATACGTAATTGGTGACGATTGTATCGCTTGCGGTACATGTATTGATGAGTGTCCATCAGGGGCAATCTCTGAGGGCGAGAAGTATTCAATTAACCCAGATCTCTGCACAGAGTGCGGTACTTGTGCTGATGTTTGTCCTAATGAGGCAATCAGTCTTCCATAATTTATTATGGAAAGATACTTTTAGTTACAATAAAACATTGAGAGCGGTTCCTTTGGAATCGCTCTTTTCGTTTATGGTCTGATTTATGAGGTTATGGTGGGTTTGTTTATTTGTGAAAAGGTAGGCTTTTTCACAAATAAAGGGGGTGAAAGCCATATCACATGGCCATCACCCCTTTAACTAAAAATTTATATCGTAGTTTTTACTGTGCCTGCTGCTCCTCGTCAAGACCTAAAGCCTTCTTAGCGAGAGAGTTGTTTGGATCAAGCTTGATCAGCTTCTCGAAGTATGGCTGAGCTGTTGTCAGGTCCTTCTTAGAACTCCAGTAGATGTAACCGGCATTCTTGTATGCCTGCATCAGGTAGCCCTTCTCATCCTCATCATACTGCTTGCTCTCAAGCTCCTCGATAACCAATTCGTAGTTAGCAAGAGCCTTGTCGTCCAACTCGTTCTGGAATGCAATGTTGGCAGCCTGGAGATGAGCGTAAGCCTTCAGCTGTGGGTACTTCTCAGCGAAGCTGTTATATACGTTGATAGCCTTATCAACGTTAGCCTCCTTCTGATCGCCACCTTTCTGAGCCTTTGCATTGTAGATCTCAGCCATCTTTACATAGTCTGATGGTGACACGTTAGGGTTCTTGTCCATATATGTCTGAGCGAACTCGATAGCCTTGTCCTCATTGCCCATACCCTTGTATGCCTCAGAGATGTACTGGTATGGCTTGAAGTCTTCCTTGTTTACCTCCAATGCCTTGTTGTACTGTTCCAGAGCCTGGTCGAACTGCTTGTTGCCAGCCAGAGCCAAACCATAGTAAGAGTAGATACTAGAATTCTTCTTGATATCATTGTTAGCCATGATGCTGTTAGCATACTGGAGAGCCTCAGTAAAGTTTTGAGTATCAACAGATGCACGCATAGCCAAAATCAGGAAGGCAGTATCCTTAGGATACTTCTGCATACCCTTCTTGCAAAGGTTGAGAGTTTCATCCTTCTTGTTCAATACGTATGTTGTGAAGCAGTACTCGTAGAAAATGTACTCTTCCATTGTATTCAAGTTAGCCTTAGAGAAGTTCTCATAAGCCTTGTCGTAGCTACCGATAGAGTAGTAGTTGTGACCAGTTTCTGCCTCGATAGGGTAGTTAGGATCTACAGTTCTCAACTTGTTCAAAGCCTCTGCAGAAGCCTGTGGGTCAATCTTGCGGTAAACGTTAGCGTAGCTGATGTAACCCTGAGGATTCTTAGGATCCATAGTCATACAATTCTTATACCAAGAAGCAGCCTCACCACCATTGTCCTGCATAGCGTAGATATCGCCCTTGAGGATATAAGCATCACCACAAGTCTTGTACTTAGCGATGACAGCATCTGCTACAGCCATGGCATTGGTGTAGTCCTTGTTGATGACGAGAGCATTACCCAAAGCAACGAGTGCCTTAGGATCCTTCTTGTACTCCTTCTGATACTCCTTGAGAACCTTGGCAAAAGCCTTGGCATCTACGTTACCAGCCTTCAATGTTGCTTCTATTGGCTTCAGAGCATCCTTGTAGTTAACGTCCTGAGCCATTGCAGGAGCTGCCAAACCCATGACGAGCAAACCTGCTACTAAATATTTAACTGCTTTCATAATTCTACTTTCTATCTAAACTTTTAACGTTTAACATTAACTGTCTTAATCGTAATATCACCTCTGTAAGGAAGCAAGCCCGTCTTGAAGAGGATAAGCTGTCCTTTCGGATTGGAAATGTAGTTGGCAAAGCTCCAAGGCAAAGCCTTATGAGGGTCAACCACGATAGCGTATATAGTTCTTACGAATGGATATCTTCCATCCAATAGGTATGCCTGGTAAGGTTTCCAGCTGTTCATAGGAGTAGCTTTCTCCTTGATGGATACCTGCATTACATGAATATTCTTCTTAAAGGTAGTGTTGGTGGAATCGCGTCGGTCGTTCAACCAATTTGATCCGATAACACCGATAGAACCTGGATTCTGGTCAACAAAGTCGATGACCTGCTTGCTTGTTTTGGCAGCCATGATCTTCGCACCCATCTTTTCGCCGTGGAGAACGGAATCTACCACGAAGTTGGTGGTTGCAGAGCGGGTGTTGTCGAAGATGACCTCGATATCACCTCTCTTGGATCCAGGAACAATATCATTCCATTTGGTCGCCTTTCCGGTAAGAACACGCTTGATGTCATTCACTGTGATGCAAGTATCAGTATTGTTCTTGTTGACAATGAATGCCAAACCATCGTATCCGATAGGGAAAACGGAAGGAATCACATTGCTCTTCGACTTCAAGTATGCAATCTCACTATCCTTCAAATTACGGGTAGTAAAGAGGAGCGCTGTCTTGAAATCCTTGATCATCTGAAGTCCTGTGACTTCATCTGTGTATTTTGGTTTGAGCTTGGCCTTTGGGTACTCGAACTCAAACTGACTTCTTTCTTCGTCAATGATAGGACTCAAACTCTCATCAGCCACAAACTCAATTGTGCCTGAAGTAGGAGTATCAGTTCTACCATCTTTGGCTTTCTTCTCGCCACAAGACGAGAAGAAAGCCATTGATAGTACTGTTAATCCTATATAAATATAAGATATTCTTTTCATTCTATTACTGCAATCTAAATACAACTGGTACAGTATACTTAACACGTACAGTAGAACCATTCTGCTTACCAGGAGACCATCTAGGCATGCTCTTAACGACACGCTGTGCCTCACGATCAAGTGAAGGGTCCACAGAACGAGCTACCTTCACATCAGAGATAGAACCATCACGTTCTACCACGAATGAAACGATAACACGACCCTGTACGCCGTTCTCCTGTGCTACGACAGGATACTTGATGTTGCTAGCCAGATACTGCATCAAAGCGCCTTGACCACCAGGGAATGAAGGCATCTCCTCTACAACATCGAAGACCTTAGTTGCAACCTCAGGTTTTGGAGCTGGTGGTGGTGGTGGAGCTGCTACTGCAATCTCACTTCTCACTGCCTCCACTGTACGGTCCTTCACACCTTCCTTGTTTTCAGTACCGACAGCAACCTTTTCGTCCAGTTTATCCATCTGCTTAACCTGGTTTTCCTCTTTTACGAGTTCATCCTTCTTGATGACAGGTGCAGTAAACTTCTGAGTTTCGCGAGCCACAGGTATCTCCTTCTTAGGTTCAATCTTTGGCTTCACTGGCTCCTTCTTCTTTTCTTCCTTCTTAGCCTGCTGCTGGAGTTTAGCCAACTCCATAGCTTCCATATATGCCTGCTGTTCTTCAGCTTGTTTTTGTTCGATAACTTTCCAAGCCAAGAATCCACCCACGAGAGCTGCAGCAATGACCAAGATCAGAAGAGATTTGATGTTTCGACCGGAAGTACCCTTACGGAGCTGGTATGCACCATACTCCTTGTTCTTTCCGGCGAAAACCATTTCGACCCATTTAGGATCGTAAAGATCTATTTTTGCCATTTCTTTCTTTTTTTTAATTGTTTGTTACTCATCTTACATCTTAACGTGTCTAGACTCGAGAAGCTTCTCATCGTCTGCGTTAATCTTATCGATGACGTAAGTACCAATGTTTGAAATCTGCATTTCGTCGAGAGCGTCAACCATATTCTTGTAAGAAGCGTTGTCGGTTGGTTTGATGACGATAGTCAGAGTAGGAATCTTACCATCCTTCAAGTTACCAGCCTTCAAATCGCTGAGCTTCTTCTGATAGATGCTATCAGGATATTGCTTAGGATTCTTCTGACGATCCATGTTCAACTCCTTAACAGCGAGCGAAATTCTCTCTACAGGACGTGTACCATTCTCTGTAGCGTGCTCTCTCAAGACCTTACGGATACCCTGGCTGCCCCATGTTGTCTCCTTGATCCATGTAGGATCGTTGTAGTTAGGGATACCAGAACCATAATAAATCTTGTTATCAGCTGTTACGAAGAGGGTAACAGTCTCAGAAGCTTTCGCCTCGTTCTTCTGGTCATCTTGAGTATTCTCGTCATTACTTGGCATAGTCAGCTCCATAGTCTGAGGTTTGCTCAAAGATGTACACAGCATAAAGAACGTGATAAGAAGCATGAGCATATCCACCATAGGCGTAAAGTCTACGCGGACATTCATTTTCTTTTGTTTGCTTTCTTTCTTTGCCATTTATTCGTCCCCCTGTTGTTTTAACTGTGTAATCATATAGTAATGACTCTCATCCATGTCCTGGAGTTCGTTCATCACTCTCTTCACTGTCTTGTAAGGTGTTGAAGCATCTGCCTTGAGGGCAATCTTGATTTCTTCGTTAGCGTTACGAGCAGCGTCAACCCACTGCTGGAACTCGCTCATACCACCCTTGATACTGTCGAGAGGAATACCCTTAGTCTGGAGATACTGTGGACGCTTTGCTGCGTTCATAGACAAATAAGTGCTCATGTCACTCATAGACACACCGAATGTACCCTCGCTCTTGAATGTCTCAATCTGCTTAGGGCTCAAAGACACGCCGAAGTTGCTTGTCATTGTGCTCAGTGCTGCTCCCAACTGATCGGTATTATCAATACTCATAAATACTTGGCCCTCGCCGGTTGGTTTTCCGGCCTTATCCTTTTCAGGACTTACCAAGATGGTCAAGACACCATTCTCAGGCACCTTAATCTCAGACACAGAACCTGGTGTATTTACCTTCACTGGCTCATTCTTTACAAATGTAGAGGTGAGCATGAAGAAGGTAAGCAGCAGGGTCATAACGTCTGACATAGGCGTCATATCGATCCAGATGTCACTCTTCTTAATTTTTACTTTACCCATAGCGATAAAATTTTAAAGGGTTAGCAAAAATTAAGCCTCTTCTGCGTGGTTAGCTTCGTATGTCTGAGCAATTGAGTAACCTACCTCGTCGAGTGCGTATGTCAACTTATCAACCTTGTTTGTAAATGTGTTGTAAGATACTACAGCACACCAAGATGTCAAAATACCGAATGCGGTGTTGATCAACGCCTCAGAAATACCTACAGAAAGTGCTGCTGAGTCAGCGCCACCACCTTCACCCATGGCCTGGAATGACTTGATCATACCGGTTACAGTACCGAGAAGACCTGTCAATGTACCGAGAGTTACGATTGTAGCGATGATAGGCAAGTTCATTGTCAAAGTTGGCATCTCCAACTGAGTTGCCTCCTCGTGAGCCTGCTGGATCTTAGCTACCTTCTGAGCCTTCTTCAAAGATGCGTTAGCACCAGACTCCATAGACTTGTAAGCGTTCAAAGAAGCCAATACTACGTTAGCAACTGTACCGCGCTGCTTGTTGCAGAGCTGCTCAGCCTTAGCGAAATCGTTAGCGTTCAATGCAGACTTGATGTTTGCTACGAACTTAGGAAGAGCACCTGTACCTGTAGCGGTCTTAAGAGCCAACCAACGCTCGATAGTCATAGCCAACACTGTGAGCAACAATGTGTGGATAACTGGTACGATTACACCACCCTTGTAAATTGTACCCCAAATGTCTGCTGGGTGATCCTGGATACCTGGATCCTGGAAGTGCATGTCGTTACCGAACCATGTGAAGAACAATGTGAATGCGATGATAGCACATACCACGATGATCCAGAATGCGCCTCTTACTCCCTGAAAGCCCTCAGACTTCTTAGCTGGGGCTGCTTGTTTTGTAGTTGCCATAATTTTTACTTTTTTAAATTATTAGTTAATAAATTATTAATATTTCTTATTTATTTCCCGCTTTATATTAGTTGTTTTGTATGCCTAGTTTGTGTTGTCTTTGATAAACACGCTAGGTTATCCAAATTCCTTTGGCAAAGATAATAAATATTGAGAAACTATCGCCCTAATTAAGAAGTTTTAACGAGATATTGGCTCATTTTTTACCAATATCTCGCTTTTTTCTTACAAAATTGACCTTTTTAGGACTCTTTTTCCCTATTTTTATTTCAATTTGCTCAAAGCTTCCTTGATACGGCGGATTGCCTCTACGATGTTTTCGTCGCTTGTGGCATAGCTCATGCGGAAGCAGTCTGGATCGCCGAAGGCATCTCCACCCACTGTTGCTACGTGAGCCTCCTCCAGGAGGTACATTGCGAAATCTGTTGAGTTGCTGATGGTCTTCTCACCATTGCTCTTGCCGAAGTAGCTGTTGCACTTAGGGAAGAGATAGAAGGCGCCCTGTGGCATGTTGACCTCAAGACCTGGAACCTCCTTGGCGAGCTTCACGATGAGGTTGCGGCGGCGCTCGAAAGCTACGCGCATTTCCTCTACAGCATCCTGGTCGAGTGTGTAGGCTGCCTCAGCTGCCTTCTGGCTTACTGAGCAGGTACCGCTGGTATATTGACCCTGCAACTTGTTGCATCCCTTGATGATCCACTCAGGACCTGCAAGGAAACCGATTCTCCATCCTGTCATGGCGTATGCCTTGGATACACCATTGGCGATGATCACCTGTTCCTTCATACCAGGCTCCTGTGCAATGCTGTGGTGCTTGCCGATATAGTTGATGTGCTCGTAAATCTCGTCTGCCAACACGAATACCTCTGGATGCTTCTTCAGAACCTCTGCCAATGCTGCCAGCTCCTCCTTGGAATATACACTTCCGGTAGGGTTGCTTGGTGAACAGAGAATGAGCATCTTGGTCTTCTCAGTGATTGCGTTCTCAAGCTGCTCGGCTGTCATCTTGAAGTCCTGGTCGAAACCTGCGTTCACGATGACTGGAGTTCCGCCTGCCAACTTCACCATCTGTGGGTAGCTTACCCAGTATGGTGCAGGGATGATTACCTCGTCGCCAGGGTTTACGAGTGCCAGTACAGCGTTGCACACGCACTGCTTGCCACCGGTGCCTACGATTACCTCGTTGACTGTGTAGTCAAGTCCGTTTTCATTTTTCAATTTGGCAACAATAGCTTTTCGCAAGTCAGGATAACCAGGAACTGGTGAGTAACGTGAGAAGTTCTCATCAATAGCCTTCTTCGCAGCCTCCTTGATATTATCAGGCGTGTTGAAGTCTGGTTCACCTACACTCATGTTGATTACATCGATACCCTGAGCTTTCATTTCACTACTCTTCTGTGACATCGCCAGCGTTGCTGATGGTGCCAATCTGTTAAGACGATCAGATAATTGTGCCATAATTCTATTTTATTGTTAATTAATCGAGTGCAAAATTAAGCATTTTATTTCTTTTTCGGAAGAAAATCATTCATTATTTCGCGGTTTGATGCAAAATAATAACATAATTTACATTATCCGAGGTGCAAAGTGTGCCCCATGCGGTCTCTCTTGGTCTTGAGATAGCGCTCGTTGTACTCATTTGGTACTACTTCGATAGGCACGTTCTCTGTGATTTCGAGTCCGTAAGCCTCCAGACCAACACGCTTTACAGGGTTGTTGGTGAGCAGGCGCATCTTATGTACGCCGAGGTGGCGGAGCATCTGTGCACCGCATCCATAGTCGCGCTCATCTGGCTTGAAACCGAGATGTACGTTGGCATCTACGGTATCGTATCCTTCTTCCTGCAACTTGTAGGCAGCAATCTTGTTCATCAATCCGATACCTCGACCTTCCTGCTGCATGTAGATGACTACACCCTTGCCGGCTTTCTCAATCATCTGCATTGCCTTGTGCAGCTGCTGTCCGCAGTCGCATCGCTTGCTTCCGAGAATGTCGCCTGTGGCACAAGATGAATGTACACGGACCATGATAGGCTCATCTTCCTTCCATTCGCCCTTGATGAGTGCTATGTGCTCAAGGCCGTTGCTAGCCTGGCGGAAAGGAATCAGACGGAAGTGTCCGTATTCTGTTGGCATATCTACCTCTTCGCCTACCTCGATGAGCGATTCTTTCTTGAGTCGGTACTCAATCATATCCTTGATAGAGATGATCTTGAGGTTCCATTCCTTTGCCATCTCCATCAACTGTGGAAGGCGTGCCATGGTTCCATCTTCGTTCATGATTTCCATAAGGGCGCCTGCTGGATAGAGACCTGCCATTCTGCAGAGGTCGATGGCAGCCTCGGTGTGTCCGCTTCTTCTCAATACACCATTGTCTTGGGCATAGAGAGGATTGATGTGGCCTGGGCGACCGAATGTCTGTGGGGTAGATGCCGGATCGGCAAGTGCCTTGATGGTCTCTGCACGGTCGTGGGCTGATACGCCTGTAGTGCAACCCTCCAGCTTGTCCACTGTGATGGTGAACGGAGTTCCGAGCATGGATGTGTTGTCTGATACCTGGTGAGGCAAGTCGAGCTCCTCGCATCGGCTCAGGGTGATAGGGGCACAGAGTACACCTCTTGCATTCTTGAGCATGAAGTTTACCTTCTCTGCGTCGATTTTCTCTGCGGCGATGATGAGGTCGCCCTCGTTTTCGCGATCTTCGTCATCTACAACGATGACAAACTTACCTTCCTGGAAGTCCTTTACTGCATCTTCGATGCTATTTAGTTTAATATCTGCCATTTGTTTGATACTTTTTATAGTTACATTTCTTTTATCTGACTGATGATGTTTGCGTTACTCTGCTTGATGGTGTTCAGGTCACGGTAGAGTCGGATTCTGAATCGCCACATTCTCAGGTAGAGTACGATGCCCACAGGTACGATGATGGCCGCAAGGATGTTGAGCCACTGGCGTTCGAATGGGCGGGTATGAGCCTTCGTTGCGAGAATAGGATAGAGGTTGAGGTTGTGGAGGATGACCTTATTCTTGGTATTGGTCAGATCCTCTATCACGTTTTCAAGCTCATT
This sequence comes from uncultured Prevotella sp., assembly GCA_900544825.1. GTDB lineage: Bacteria > Bacteroidota > Bacteroidia > Bacteroidales > Bacteroidaceae > Prevotella. The sequence continues at coordinate 52,229 of UQWP01000012.1, forward strand.
GCTGATGCGCTCAATCTCGTTGTCGGGCTGGTATTTGAAGAACACATTGATGAAGTTTGGAAGCTTCTTCAGCTCGTGTACCTTATTATATATATAGATATCGCTGTTGAGTTTGTCCAGTCGCTGTGCATCTTCTGTATATTTCGGCTCTTCGATGATGACCTCCTTGCCGAAGACATGGCGTTTGATGCGGAGGCCGAGCAGTTTCATGAAGAACATCTTATACATCTCCATATTGAACACCGTAGAGTCGTTGGTTGCCTTGTAGGTGACGAATACGGCGATTGGTGCCAGTACGGCTGGAGCCAGTCCCTGACCGAACCAGATGGTCCAGGTTCCCTGTCTCGACATTCGATAGCCCGTATTGTCGAGAATGTAGAAGATGATGAACACGAATACGGAGATGATGACCGGGAATCCCAATCCACCCTTTCGGATGATGGCACCCAGTGGGGCTCCTATAAAGAAGAAGATCAGGCAAGAGAGTGCCAGCGTGAACTTCTTGATCGCTTCTATCTTATGTTGCCTGATGATGTAGTCGGCATCGCTCGTAACCATCGCCTTGAAGTTGAGGTCGGTGAGTTCCTGTTGTGCTGTCATCTGTGCATCATTGAGTGCCCGGAGTTTCCTGTCGTTCGAGAGTTTATTATATAAGGTGTCGAAATTCTCCGTCTGTCCCTTCTTGATTTCCTTCAGCGAATCAGCCTTGTTTACCTGCGCCGTGCGGTAGAATCGGGCATTGGCTTCCGAGAGATAGTTCTTTCCAATGGAATCGTACAGTCCGTTGATGGAGTCGATGGCGTGGAAAATCTCTGATAGTCCCTTTCCCTTCGCATTGTTGGCAAGCGACGAGGCATCGGTAAGGTTGAAGTCGGCATCAAAGTCGAGCACGATCTTCTTGGAGACGAAGGTCTCTCTTCTGTATGGTACGGCAGCGCTGTTGCCGAATTCACTGCTCTTCATATTCTCAAACCATTCTCCGCTGTAAAGACTCAGCACGAGGTGCTTCTTCTCAGCTGTACTTTGCAGCATTCCGGAGTCAGCAAGGATGATGGCGGCATCTTCGTAACTGTCGGTCATTCGATAGATCATGATTCCATAGAGCTTTCCCGTATTCAGGTCCTTCTTCTGTACGTAGAGGTTGCAGTTCGGGATTCCGTCGTAGAAGATGCCTTCCGGAATTTCCAGTTCCGGACTCTTCTGCTTCATGGAGATGAGGAGCTGCGCCAGCTTCTGGTTGGAGTGCGGACCTACATTGTTCTGGAAGTAGAAGGAACCGAACATGATGATGACGGTGATAACGATGAGTGAGCGGAAAGCCTGCATCAGAGAGATGCCGGCAGCCTTGATGGCAGTGAGCTCCGAACTTTCGCCGAGATTACCGAAAGTCATCAGTGAGGAGAGAAGGATGGCAAGCGGCAATGCCTGCGGTACGAGCATCAGACCCATGTACCAGAAGAACTGTGCCATCACGTCCATCGAGATTCCCTTTCCGATGAGGTCGTCGATATATCGCCAAAGGAACTGCATCATCAGCACAAACTGGCAGATGAAGAAGGTTCCCATGAAGAGAAGTCCAAATTGCTTGGCTATAAATATGTCTAATTTCTTAATTCTAAGCATTTCTTTTTTTCTAGCAAGCTGTTTTTCCATCGTTTTGAGATGAACAGCTATCGTTTCAGCCTGCAAAGTTACACAAAAAAATTAGAAATCCTTTCTTTTTCGCTTTTTTTATATATATAATAGGTGTAAATAGGTCTGAATTTGAGCAAAAAAAGAAAAAACAAACTTTTTTCGAAAATTTCTCCGAAAAAATTTGGTGGATCCAAATAATTGTTGTACCTTTGCATCCGCAAATCAGAAATGACTTGTAAGGATGGCGGGATAGCTCAGCTGGTTAGAGCGTCGGATTCATAATCCGGAGGTCGAGGGATCGTGGCCCCCTCCCGCTACATTGAGACACTAACTTTTTAGTTAGTGTCTTTTTGTTTGACTAGCATGTGTGTTGTCTAATGGGTGCAAGTCCCTAACGAGCC
>UQWP01000013.1 GCA_900544825.1 uncultured Prevotella sp.
ACTGTAAATCTGCTGGCTATGCCTTCGGTGGTTCGAATCCATCACTACCCACTTTCTTTGATAAGCGGAAATAGCTCAGTTGATAGAGCACTAGCCTTCCAAGCTGGGGGTCGCGGGTTTGAGCCCCGTTTTCCGCTCAATGTTGAAATGCTGTAATAGCTCAGTGGTAGAGCACTTCCTTGGTAAGGAAGAGGTCCTGAGTTCAACTCTCAGTTACAGCTCTACTTCAAGCGAAAGTGAGAAGTAGAAAACGTGGAGACAATATATTAATTAATTGATTATTCATTTATATAAATAAAAAGAAAAAGCTATGGCTAAAGAAGAATTCGTGCGTACCAAACCGCATGTAAACATTGGTACAATTGGTCATGTTGACCATGGTAAGACTACTCTTACTGCAGCTATCTCTAAGGTATTGAATGAGAAGCTCGGTACATCTGAGGCAGTTAAGTCATTTGATCAGATCGATAATGCTCCTGAGGAGAAAGAGCGTGGTATCACTATCAACTCTGCTCACATCGAGTATGAGACAGCAAAGCGTCACTATGCACACGTTGACTGTCCTGGACACGCTGACTATGTAAAGAACATGGTTACTGGTGCTGCTCAGATGGATGGTGCTATCTTGGTTTGTGCTGCTACTGATGGTCCTATGCCACAGACACGTGAGCACGTACTTCTTGCACGTCAGGTAAACGTTCCTCGCTTGGTTGTTTTCTTGAACAAGTGTGATATGGTTGATGATGAGGAGATGCTTGAGCTCGTTGAGATGGAGCTTCATGAGATCCTCGAGCAGTATGGTTATGAGGAGGATACTCCAATCGTACGCGGTTCTGCTCTCGGTGCTTTGAACGGTGTTGAGAAGTGGGTTAAGTCTGTTGAGAATTTGATGGACGTTGTTGACGAGTGGATTCAGGAGCCTGAGCGTGAGGTTGACAAGCCATTCTTGATGCCTATCGAGGATGTATTCTCAATCACAGGTCGTGGTACTGTTGCTACAGGTCGTATCGAGACTGGTCGTTGCAAGGTAGGTGACGAAGTTCAGTTGCTCGGTCTTGGTGAGGATAAGAAGTCTGTCATCACTGGTGTTGAGATGTTCCGTAAGGTTCTCGCTGAGGGTGAGGCAGGTGATAACGTAGGTTTGCTTCTCCGTGGTATCGATAAGGCAGAGGTTAAGCGTGGTATGGTAGTTGTACACCCAGGTGCTATTACTCCTCACGATCACTTCAAGGCTTCTATCTATGTATTGAAGAAGGAAGAGGGTGGACGTCACACTCCATTCGGTAACAAGTATCGTCCTCAGTTCTATCTCCGTACTATGGACTGTACAGGTGAAATCAAGCTTCCAGAGGGAGTTGAGATGGTAATGCCTGGTGATAACGTAGAGATTGAGGTAGAGTTGATCTACAAGGTTGCTTTGAACGAGGGTCTTCGTTTCGCTATCCGTGAGGGTGGTCGTACAGTAGGTTCTGGTCAGATCACAGCACTTCTTGACGATGTTAAGTAATTTTAGAATTATCTAGATTTACTATATATGACTTCCGCTTCTGCGGAGGCGGAAGTCAACTTACGGGTTTAGCTCAGTTGGTAGAGCACTGGTCTCCAAAACCAGGTGTCGAGGGTTCGAGCCCTTCAACCCGTGCTAAATAGAAGATAATATGAATAAAATAGTAAGTTATTGCAAGGCATGTTACGATGAACTTGCGCATAAGACTACTTGGCCATCACGTGCCGAACTAACTCATAGTGCAATGGTTGTATTATCTGCTTCCCTAGTCATTGCATTGGTGGTGTTCGCGATGGATTCTGTATTCAAAGCCTTTATGGGTGTAGTTTATCCAGGTTAATTTTTAGAGGAAATGGCAGACACAGGAAATAAATGGTATGTGCTGAAGGCCGTAAGCGGCAAGGAAGCTAAGGTGAAAGAATACATCGAAGCTGAGATGAAGCACAATGATTTACTTGCAGCAAATGTTTCTCAGGTGTTAATACCACTCGAGAAGCATGCATCTGTACGTAACGGTAAGAGAGTCGTTAAAGAAAAGGTTTCTCTTCCTGGTTATGTTTTTGTAGAAGCTAGACTGAAGGGTGATGTTGCGCATACTCTGCGTTTCATGCCTAACGTTTTAGGTTTCCTTGGTGGTTTGGATGAACCAACTCCTGTACCACAGCGCGATATCAATCGTATGCTGGGTACTGTTGAAGAGACTGAGTTTGAGGAGAATCTCGATTGTCCTTACTTGGTTAATGGTACAGTCAAGGTAATGGAAGGTCCATTTAGTGGCTTTAGCGGCGTTATTGAAGAGGTTAACTTGGAGAAGCGCAAGCTTAAGGTTACGGTTAAGATCTTTGGACGTAAAACTCCATTGGAATTAGGTTTTATGCAAGTAGAAAAGGAATAAGGTTCTGTTACGAGAACTTGAAGTCCTTTTATAAGTTTCAATTTTAAATATTAACAAAAAAATGGCTAAAGAAGTTGCTGGATTAATCAAATTACAGATTAAAGGTGGCGCTGCAAATCCTTCACCTCCAGTAGGACCTGCATTGGGTTCTAAAGGTATTAATATCATGGGATTCTGCAAGGAGTTCAACGCCCGTACCCAGGACAAGGCAGGTAAGGTATTGCCAGTTGTTATTACATATTACACTGACAAGTCGTTCGATTTCGTAATCAAGACTCCTCCTGCTGCAGTACAGTTGAAAGAGGCTGCTAAGATCAAGAGTGGTTCTGCTCAGCCTAATCGTCAGAAGGTTGCTTCACTTACCTGGGATCAGGTAAAGGTAATCGCTGAGGATAAGATGAAGGACTTGAACTGCTTCACTGTAGAGTCAGCTATGAAGCTCATCGCTGGTACTGCAAGAAGTATGGGTATTACTGTAAAGGGAGACTTCCCTGGTAAATAATTTAAAACTTCAATTAGAAAAATGAGTAAACTGACAAAAAATCAAAAATCAGTAGCTGATAAGGTTGAAGCAGGGAAGATGTACACATTGAAAGAGGCTGCAGAGTTGGTAAAGGAGATTACTACTACCAAGTTTGACGCATCTCTCGATATCGATGTACGTTTAGGTGTTGACCCACGTAAGGCTAACCAGATGGTTCGTGGCGTTGTTTCATTGCCAAACGGTACCGGTAAGGTTACTCGCGTGCTCGCACTCTGTACTCCTGATCAGGAAGCTGCTGCTAAGGAAGCAGGCGCTGACTACGTAGGTCTCGACGAGTATGTTGAGAAGATTAAGGGTGGTTGGACAGATATTGATGTCATCATCACAATGCCATCTTGCATGGGTAAGATTGGTCCTTTGGGTCGTGTTCTCGGTCCTCGTGGATTGATGCCTAACCCTAAGAGTGGTACTGTAACTATGGATGTTGCTAAGGCAGTTAAGGAAGTTAAGCAAGGTAAGATTGACTTCAAGGTTGATAAGGCTGGTATTATCCACACATCAATCGGTAAGGTCAGCATGACACCTGAGCAGATCTACGGAAATGCTAAGGAGTTCATCAATACAGTTATCAAGTTGAAGCCTGCTGCTGCTAAAGGTACATATATCAAGAGTATCTTTATTTCAAGCACTATGAGTAAGGGTATCAAGATTGATCCTAAATCAGTTGAATAACTCTAAAAGTTTTGTAAAATGAAGAAAGAAGTTAAAGATACTATCATCACCGAACTTGGACAGAAGATTCAGGAATTCCCTCACTTCTATCTTGTAGATGTTACAGGATTGAACGCTGAGAAGACTAGCAATCTCCGTCGCAAGTGCTTTAAGAGTGAGATTAAGATGGTTGTTGTTAAGAACACCTTGCTTCACAAGGCATTCGAGGCTTCAGACATCGATTTCTCTGAGCTTTATGGCAGCTTGAAGGGTACTACTGCAGTATTGTTCACAAATATAGCTAACGTACCAGCTAAGTTGTTGAAGGAATACGAGAAGGAAGGCGTTCCATCATTGAAGGCAGCATACGCTGAGGAAAGCTTCTATGTAGGCGCTGACAAGCTCGCTGAACTCGCAGCTCTCAAGAGCAAGAACGAGGTTATCGCAGAGATTGTTGCTTTGCTCCAGTCTCCAGCACAGAACGTTCTTTCTGCTCTTCAGTCAGGAGGCAACACTATTCACGGTGTGCTTAAGACATTGGGCGAGCGTCCTGAGTAAATACAACATTTCATATATTAATAGTATAAACAAATAAAATTTTTAGAATAAAATGGCAGATATCAAAGCTATTGCAGAAGAGTTAGTAAATCTTACTGTTAAGGAAGTTAATGAGTTGGCAACAGTCCTCAAGGACGAGTATGGCATCGAGCCTGCTGCTGCAGCTGTAGCTGTAGCTGCTGGTCCTGCTGCTGGTGGTGCAGCTGCAGCTGAGGAGAAGTCTTCTTTCGACGTAGTCCTCGCTGAGGTTGGTGGCGCTAAGCTCCAGGTTGTTAAGGCTGTTAAGGAGGCTTGCGGTCTCGGTTTGAAAGAGGCTAAGGATCTCGTAGACGGTGCTCCTTCTACAATCAAGGAGGGTGTATCTAAGGACGAGGCTGAGAACCTTAAGAAGGCTATCGAAGAGGCTGGTGCTAAGGTAGAGCTCAAGTAATTAGATTAATTACATCTCTTACATAATGGTTAGGATTCTCCTAGTAGGCGAGTCCTAACCTTTTTGTGTCTTTTATTATCATGTTAATAAAACCCCCATTTAATAACTTCTAATGGCTACAAAAATTGTTGATAACAGAGTAAATTTTGCCAGCGTGCATAATCCGTATCCATATCCGGATTTTCTCGATGTGCAGTTAAAGTCTTTTAAGGACTTCTTACAGTTGGATACTCCGCCTGAGGAACGCAAGAATGACGGTTTGTATAAGGTGTTCTCTGAGAACTTCCCTATCACCGATACTCGTAATAATTTCGTTCTTGAGTTCTTGGATTACTATATTGACCCTCCTCGCTACACCATTGATGAGTGCTTGGAGCGTGGTCTTACATATAGCGTACCTTTGAAGGCTAAGATGAAACTGTATTGTACTGATCCTGATCATGAGGACTTCGGTACTTTTATCCAGGACGTATTCTTGGGTACAATCCCTTACATGACTGATAACGGTACATTCGTCATCAACGGTGCTGAGCGCGTTGTTGTTTCTCAGTTGCATCGTTCACCTGGTGTGTTCTTCGGACAGGGTGTTCATGCCAATGGTACTGTGCTTTATTCTGCACGTATCATCCCATTCAAGGGTAGCTGGATTGAGTTTGCTACTGACATCAACAATGTGATGTATGCTTACATCGACCGTAAGAAGAAGTTGCCTGTTACTACCTTGCTCCGTGCCATCGGTTATGAGCAGGATAAGGATATTCTCCAGATCTTCGATCTCGCTGAAGAGGTGAAGGTGAACAAGAAGAATATGAAGGCTGCTATCGGTCGCAAGTTGGCTGCTCGTGTCTTGAAGAGCTGGAATGAGGACTTCGTTGATGAGGATACAGGTGAAGTTGTATCTATCGAGCGTAACGAGGTGATCATGGAGCGTGAGACTGAGCTTACTGCCGACAATATTGAGGATATTGTAGAGAGTGGTGCTGCTTCTGTGCTTTTGCATAAGGATGTAGATGCTGCCAGCAAGTACACAATCATCTTCAATACTTTGGCCAAGGACCCAAGTAACTCTGAGAAGGAGGCTGTGAACTACATCTATCGCCAGTTGCGTAATGCAGATCCTGCTGATGATGCAAGTGCACGTGAAGTTTTCCAGAACTTGTTCTTCTCTGACAAGCGTTATGACTTGGGTGAGGTCGGTCGTTACCGTATTAATAAGAAATTAGGTCTCGATACTGATGTTGATGTCCGCGTATTGACTAAGGATGACATCATCGAGATTATCAAATATTTGATTCAGCTCATCAACTCAAGTGCTACTGTCGATGATATCGACCACTTGTCTAACCGTCGTGTTCGTACCGTAGGCGAGCAGCTGGCTAACCAGTTCTCTATCGGTTTGGCACGTATGAGCCGCACTATCCGTGAGCGTATGAATGTACGCGACAATGAGGTGTTCACTCCAACAGATTTGATCAATGCCAAGACTATCTCTAGCGTTATCAACTCATTCTTTGGTACCAACCCATTGTCACAGTTCATGGACCAGACTAACCCATTGGCTGAGGTTACTCACAAGCGTCGTCTTTCTGCCCTTGGTCCTGGTGGTTTGTCTCGTGAGCGTGCTGGTTTCGAGGTTCGAGACGTACACTATACCCACTATGGTCGTCTTTGTCCTATTGAGAGTCCTGAAGGTCCAAACATCGGTTTGATTTCTTCACTCTGTATGTATGCCAAGATCAATGACCTCGGCTTCATCGTAACTCCTTACCGTAAGGTGAACGATAGCAAGGTAGATATGAACAACGAGGATGTTGTTTACTTGACAGCTGAGGATGAGGAGGCTAAGATCATCGGTCAGGGTAATGCTCCTTTGACAGAAGAGGGTGCATTCATCCGCGACGTGGTTAAGTGCCGTCAGGATGCTGATTATCCAGTTGTTCCACCTTCAGAGGTTGACTATGTGGATGTTTCTCCACAGCAGATTGCATCTGTTTCTGCAGGTTTGATTCCTTTCTTGGAGCATGATGATGGTCACCGTGCGTTGATGGGATGTAACATGATGCGCCAGGCAGTTCCATTGCTTCACAATGATGCACCTATCGTAGGTACTGGTCTTGAGAAGCAGGTGTGCGAGGATTCTCGTACCATGATTACTGCAGAGGGTGAGGGTGTTATCGAGTATGTAGATGCTACAACCATCCGTATCCTCTACGATCGTACAGAGGATGATGAGTTCGTAAGCTTCGAGCCTGCCTTGAAGGAGTACCGCATTCCTAAGTTCCGCCGTACCAATCAGAATATGACCATCGACTTGCGTCCTATCTGTAACAAGGGTCAGCGTGTTACGAAGGGTGATATCCTGACAGAGGGTTATGCTACAGAGAACGGTGAGTTGGCTTTGGGTCGTAACTTGCTCGTAGCTTACATTCCTTGGAAGGGTTACAACTATGAGGATGCTGTCGTTATCTCAGAGCGTATGGTTCGCGATGACGTTTTGACATCTGTTCACGTTGATGAGTACTCACTCGATGTTCGTGAGACCAAGCGTGGTGTTGAGGAGTTCACTTCTGATATTCCTAATGTCAGCGAGGAAGCTACCAAGGACCTCGATGATAATGGTATTGTTCGCGTTGGTGCTCGTATCGAGCCAGGCGATATCATGATCGGTAAGATTTCACCTAAGGGTGAGAGTGATCCTTCTCCAGAAGAGAAGCTGCTCCGCGCCATCTTCGGTGATAAGGCTGGTGATGTGAAGGATTCTTCATTGAAGGCTAACCCATCATTGAGTGGTGTTGTTATCGACAAGAAGTTGTTCTCTCGTGCCGTTAAGACTCGTGAGTCTAAGAAGCAGGATAAGATTATCCTTGCCAAGATTGATGAGGAGTACGAGGCAAAGGGCGATGACTTGAAGGATATCTTGGTTGATAAGTTGCTCACCTTGACAGAGGGCAAGACTTCTCAGGGTGTGAAGGATTACTCTGGTGCTGAGATCATCACCAAGGGTAGCAAGTTCACAACAACAGCTTTGAAGAACCTGGAGTATGATGGCGTACAGTCTAATGGTTGGACAGAGGATGATCATACCAATACTTTGATACAGCGCCTGATTATGAACTATATCCGCAAGTACAAGCAGCTCGATGCTGAGTTGAAGCGTCGCAAGTTTGCTATCACTATCGGTGATGAACTTCCATCAGGAATTCTCCAGATGGCTAAGGTTTATATCGCAAAGAAGCGTAAGATCCAGGTAGGTGATAAGCTTGCTGGTCGTCACGGTAACAAGGGTATCGTTTCTAAGGTAGTACGTCTCGAGGATATGCCATTTATGGCTGACGGTCGTCCTGTAGATATGGTATTGAACCCATTGGGTGTGCCTTCTCGAATGAACCTCGGTCAGATCTTCGAGTGTATCCTGGGTGCTGCAGGTAAGAAGTTGGGTGTTAAGTTCGCTACTCCTATCTTCGATGGTGCTCATCTTGAGGACCTCTCTGTATGGACAGATAAGGCAGGTCTTCCACGTTTCTGCTCTACTTACCTCTATGATGGTGAGACCGGTGAGCAGTTCGACCAGCCAGCTACCGTAGGTATGACTTACTTCTTGAAGTTGGGTCACATGGTAGAGGATAAGATGCACGCACGTTCTATCGGTCCTTACTCTCTGATTACTCAGCAGCCACTTGGTGGTAAAGCACAGTTTGGTGGTCAGCGATTCGGAGAGATGGAGGTTTGGGCCATCGAGGCATTCGGTGCTAGCCACGTATTGCAGGAGATTCTGACCATCAAGTCAGATGATGTTGTAGGACGTAGCAAGGCATACGAGGCAATCGTGAAGGGTGATCCAATGCCTACACCAGGTATTCCAGAGTCACTCAACGTATTGCTCCACGAGCTTCGCGGCCTTGGCTTGAGCATCAAACTTGATTAATTTTGAGAACCCCTAATTAAGATATAGAAACATGGCTTTCAAAAAAGATACAAAGGTAAAGAATAATTTTACGAAGATTACCATCGGTCTCGCTTCACCAGAGGAGATCCTGGAAAATTCGTATGGTGAGGTTACTAAGCCTGAAACCATTAATTATCGTACATATAAGCCGGAGCGTGATGGTCTCTTCTGCGAGCGCATTTTTGGTCCTACCAAGGACTATGAGTGCGCCTGCGGAAAGTACAAGCGCATCCGTTATAAGGGAATCGTCTGCGACCGATGCGGTGTAGAGGTTACTGAGAAGAAGGTTCGTCGTGAGCGTTCTGGTCACATCGAGCTTGTTGTACCAGTGGCACACATCTGGTACTTCCGTTCTCTCCCTAACAAGATTGGTTACCTTCTCGGTATGCCAACCAAGAAGCTTGATGCTGTTATCTACTACGAGAAGTATGTAGTAATCCAGCCAGGTATTCTCGAGGGTAAGACTGATGCTGACGGCATTGAGTTGAATGGTTCTCATAAGCTCGACCTCTTGTCAGAGGACGAGTACATGGCTATTCTTGATCAGTACGATCCTAATGGCGACAACGAGCGTCTGGAAGATACAGATCCTAATAAGTTCGTTGCCAAGATGGGTGCAGAGGCTATCTACCAGTTGTTGCAGAATGTGGATCTCGACTCTTTGTCATACGAGCTCCGCGACCGTGCCAACAATGACTCTAGCCAGCAGCGCAAGACTGAGGCATTGAAGCGCTTGAACGTAGTAGAGGGCTTCCGTGCCAGCAAGGGAATCAACAAGCCTGAGTGGATGGTGATGAAGATCATCCCTGTTACTCCTCCAGAGCTTCGTCCTTTGGTACCACTGGATGGTGGTCGTTTTGCAACTTCAGACTTGAATGATCTCTATCGTCGTGTCATCATCCGTAACAACCGTTTGAAGCGATTGGTTGAGATCAAGGCTCCTGAGGTGATCCTCCGTAACGAGAAGCGTATGTTGCAGGAGGCTGTTGACAGCTTGTTCGACAACTCTCGCAAGAGCTCTGCTGTAAAGAGCGAGAGCAATCGTCCTTTGAAGTCTCTCTCTGACTCATTGAAGGGTAAGCAGGGTCGTTTCCGTCAGAACTTGTTGGGTAAGCGTGTTGACTACTCTGCTCGTTCCGTTATCGTTGTAGGTCCTGAGTTGAAGATGGGTGAGTGCGGTCTTCCTAAGTTGATGGCTGCAGAGCTTTACAAACCATTCATCATCCGTAAGTTGATTGAGCGTGGTATCGTAAAGACTGTCAAGAGTGCCAAGAAGATTGTTGACCGTCGCGAGCCGGTTATCTGGGATATCCTGGAGAATGTAATGAAGGGTCATCCGGTTATGTTGAACCGTGCCCCTACACTTCACCGTCTCGGTATTCAGGCATTCCAGCCTAAGATGATCGAGGGTAAGGCTATCCAGTTGCACCCATTGGCATGTACAGCGTTCAACGCCGACTTCGATGGTGACCAGATGGCTGTTCACCTTCCATTGAGCAACGAGGCTATCTTGGAGACTCAGATTCTGATGCTCCAGAGCCACAATATTTTGAACCCTGCTAATGGTGCGCCTATCACCGTTCCTTCTCAGGATATGGTGCTTGGTCTCTACTATATTACTAAGATTCGTCCAGGTGCTAAGGGCGAGGGCTTGACATTCTACGGTCCTGAGGAGGCTTTGATCGCTCGTAATGAGGGTCGTTGTGATCTCCACGCCTTGGTAAAGGTAATCGTTGACGACTTGGTTGACGGTAAGATCCAGAGGCGTATGATTGAGACTTCTGTAGGTCGTGTTATCGTGAATGGTATCATCCCTGATGAGGTAGGCTTCTTCAATGACGTTATCTCTAAGAAAACACTCCGCGGCTTGATTTCTAATGTAATCAAAGCTGTTGGTATGGCAGAGGCTTGTGCCTTCCTTGATGGTATCAAGAACCTGGGTTATCGTATGGCATACGTTGCTGGTTTGTCATTCAACCTTGGCGATATCATCATCCCACCAGAGAAGGAGGAGATTGTTGATCGTGGTCGCAAGGAGGTTGAGGAAATCACCAACAACTATAATATGGGTTTCATCACCAACAAGGAGCGTTACAACCAGGTTATTGATGCGTGGACTCACGTAAATACCGATTTGGGTAATATCCTGATGAAGGAGATGACTGAGGCAGACCAGGGATTCAACGCCGTTTACATGATGCTTGACTCTGGAGCCCGTGGTTCTAAGGATCAGATTAAGCAGTTGTCTGGTATGCGTGGTTTGATGGCTAAGCCTCAGAAGGCTGGTGCAGAAGGTGCGCAGATCATTGAGAACCCTATCCTTTCTAACTTTAAGGAGGGTATGTCTGTGTTGGAGTACTTTATCGCTTCTCACGGTGCTCGTAAGGGTCTTGCTGATACCGCGATGAAGACTGCCGATGCTGGTTACTTGACTCGTCGTCTTGTTGACGTATCTCACGATGTCATCATTACTCAGGAGGATTGTGGTACCTTGCGTGGCTTGGTTTGCACCGCTTTGAAGAATGGTGATGAGATTATCTCTTCTCTCTACGAGCGTATCTTGGGTCGTGTTTCAGTACACGATATCATTCACCCTACAACAGGTGAGTTGATCGTTAAGTCTGGTGAGGAAATCACAGAGGCTAAGGCTAAAATCATCGATGAGTCTCCTATCGAGAGCGTTGAGATCCGTTCAGTACTCACTTGCGAGAGCAAGAAGGGTGTCTGCATGAAGTGTTACGGCCGTAACTTGGCAACAGCTCGTATGGTTCAGCTCGGTGAGGCTGTGGGTGTCATCGCTGCACAGGCTATCGGTGAGCCTGGTACTCAGCTTACTCTCCGTACCTTCCACGCCGGTGGTATTGCGTCTAACGCTGCTGCCAACGCTAAGATTGCTGCGAAGAACAAGTCTCGCATCGAGTTTGATGAGTTGAGCACTGTTCCATTCGTAGAGGAAGATGAGGAAGGCAACGATATCAAGTGCGAGAAGGTAGTAAGCCACTTGGCTGAAATCCGTTTCGTAGATCCAAATACAAACATCGTTCTTGCTACATTGAATGTACCTTACGGTTCTTCTTTGTATCACAAGGAGGGTGAGGTTGTTGAGAAGGATACTGTGATTGCCCGTTGGGACCCATTCAACGCCGTTATCGTCAGCCAGTACGCTGGTACCTTGAAGTTCAACGACGTTCAGAAGGATCAGACCTACCGTGCCGAGGTCGATGAGACTACTGGTTTGGAGGAGAAGATCATCACCGATTCTAAGAACAAGGCGATGGTTCCTTCTTGTGATGTTATCGATGCAAACGGTGAGATTGTAGGTACATATAACTTCCCTGTAGGTGGTCACCTCGTTGTAGAGGATGGTCAGACTATTAAGACAGGTGAGGTCTTGGTTAAGATTCCTCGTGCCGTAGGTGGTGCCGGTGATATCACCGGTGGTCTTCCACGTGTAACCGAGCTTCTCGAGGCTCGTAACCCATCTAACCCAGCTGTCGTTTCAGAAATCGATGGTGAGGTAACCATGGGTAAGGTAAAGCGTGGTAACCGTGAGATCATCGTAACCTCTAAGACTGGTGACCAGAAGAAGTATCTCGTATCACTCTCTAAGCAGATCCTGGTACAGGAGCATGACGCCGTACGTGCAGGTACTCCTCTTTCTGATGGTAGTGTAACTCCAGGCGATATCCTCGCTATCATGGGTCCTACCGCTGTTCAGGAGTACATCGTTAACCAGATCCAGGACGTTTACCGTCTCCAGGGCGTGGCTATCAACGATAAGCACTTCGAGGTGGTTGTTCGTCAGATGATGCGTAAGGTTCGTATCGACGATCCAGGAGATACTACATTCTTGGAGCAGGAGTTGGTTGACAAGCTCGACTTCGCTGAGGAGAATGACCGTATCTGGGGTAAGAAGGTTGTTACCAATGCTGGTGACAGCACCGAGCTCAAGCCTGGTCAGATCATTACAGCACGTAAGTTGCGTGATGAGAACTCAGCATTGAAGCGTCGCGATATGAAGCTTGTTCAGGTTCGTGATGCCGTAGCTGCAACATCTACTCAGATTCTCCAGGGTATTACCCGTGCCGCTCTTGGTACCAAGAGCTTCATGAGTGCCGCTTCCTTCCAGGAGACCACTAAGGTCTTGAACGAGGCTGCTATTCGTGGTAAGGTAGATTACCTTGAGGGAATGAAGGAGAATGTTATCTGCGGTCACTTGATTCCAGCAGGTACCGGTCTCCGCCAGTGGGAGAAGCTTGTTGTTGGTTCTAAGGAAGAGTACGAACGCATGCAGGCTAACAGAAAGAATGTACTCGACTATGCAGATTCTCCAATCGTGGACTAATCTGAAGGTTAGAGTAACATATATATAATAAGGTATAAGAGCCATAGGTGAGTCATCATCTATGGCTCTTTTCTTGATATTGCCTGCCTGTTGATGGAATCTAATCAACTTTTTTATTTTTCCCTTCTTTTGGTAAAAGTCCTTTCACGCTAAGCTTATGTCTTTGTATTAGAAACATTTTAGTGTGAAAGGACTTTTAATACAAAATAATTGGCAATTTATTCTTTTTTTTCAGATATTATGTGTAAATTTGCACTGTCATTTAAAGTTTAATCCTATTAACTTAATAAAATTATGGAAGAAAATAAGAATAATCAACAGCAGCAGAATCAGTTCCAGATGGGCATCAGCCCAGAAGTAGCAGAGGGTACATACTCTAACTTGGCACTGATTACTCATTCTAGTTCAGACTTCATCTTGGATTTCGCATGTGCACTTCCAGGAATGCCAGCTCCTCAGATCAAGAGCCGTGTCATCATGGCACCTGAGCATGCCAAGCGTTTGCTCCAGGCATTGCAGAGCAATGTTTATAACTACGAGCAGGCTTTCGGTAAGATTAAGTTGGCTGACGAGCCAGAGCGTACTATCGCTCCATTTGGCACACCAAAAGGTGAGGCTTAATGCATAACCACATACATACTAAGACTAAATTTCCTGCTAAAAGCCGCTTTTTTCTTTATAATATTTGTTTTTAATAGTTATATAAAGTTAAAACTAGCCCTCGTTTTTTAAAAGTCTCCTTAATATTTAGGTAGTTTGCCGAAAAAGTCGTAACTTTGCACCCCGAAAAGCCCCATAAGGTGGTGGCTTATACGGAAATAAGACAATAATAAAAATAAAATAATAAATTAAAAAGTAAAATTATGCCTACTATTTCACAGTTAGTAAGAAAAGGCAGACGAGTATTGGTAGACAAGAGCAAGTCACCAGCTTTGGATTCATGTCCTCAGCGTCGTGGTGTTTGTGTTCGTGTTTACACAACAACTCCAAAGAAGCCTAATTCGGCAATGCGTAAGGTTGCCCGTGTTCGTTTGACAAACTCTAAGGAGGTTAACTCTTACATCCCAGGAGAGGGTCACAACTTGCAGGAGCACTCAATCGTATTGGTTCGCGGTGGTCGTGTTAAGGATCTCCCAGGTGTACGTTATCACATCGTTCGTGGTACTCTTGATACCGCAGGTGTTGCAAACCGCACACAGCGTCGTTCTAAGTACGGTGCTAAGCGTCCAAAGGCAAAGAAGTAATTCTAATCCGGACAAAATTAAAAGAAATCCGAAAACTCACGGTCGGAGAAGGTCGAGAGTTTAGGTAAAAAGATTATTTTATTAAACGTTTTGCTGGAGAAGTAACAGGTTGAGTAAATACTCGGGTGCGAGTGTTGAAGAACGATATACAGCCCCATGCAGAATTTAAATTTTTTCGATTAAAAAATGAGAAAAGCAAAACCAAAGAAGAGAGTGATCCTCCCAGATCCAGTCTTCAATGACCAGAAGGTCTCTAAATTCGTAAATCATTTGATGTATGATGGTAAGAAGAATACATCTTATGAGATTTTCTACAATGCACTCGATACCGTAAAGGCTAAGATGGCTAACGAGGAGAAGTCTGCACTTGAGATTTGGAAGCAGGCTCTCGACAATATTACTCCACAGGTTGAGGTTAAGAGCCGCCGTATTGGTGGTGCAACCTTCCAGGTTCCAACAGAAATTCGTCCTGATCGCAAGGAGAGTATCTCTATGAAGAATCTTATTATCTTCGCTCGCAAGCGTGGTGGTAAGACTATGGCAGATAAGCTCGCTGCAGAGATTATGGATGCTTACAACAACCAGGGTGGCGCATTCAAGCGCAAGGAGGATATGCATCGTATGGCTGAGGCTAACCGTGCATTTGCTCACTTCAGATTCTAATTTAATTTATAAAATAGGTTTAAAAGAAAATGGCAAATCGCGATTTACATTTGACACGTAACATCGGTATCATGGCGCACATCGATGCCGGTAAGACAACAACATCTGAGCGTATCTTGTTCTACACAGGTAAGACTCATAAGATCGGTGAGGTACACGATGGTGCTGCTACAATGGACTGGATGGCCCAGGAGCAGGAGCGTGGTATTACTATCACTTCTGCAGCTACAACTTGTAACTGGAACTATCTTGGTAAGTCTTATAAGATCAACTTGATCGATACTCCGGGACACGTTGACTTCACTGCTGAGGTTGAGCGTTCACTCCGTGTACTCGATGGTGCTGTTGCTACATATTCTGCAGCTGATGGTGTACAGCCACAGTCAGAGACAGTATGGCGCCAGGCTGACAAGTACAATGTACCTCGTATCGGTTATGTAAACAAGATGGACCGTTCTGGTGCTAACTTCTTTGAGACAGTACAGCAGATGAAGGATATCTTGGGTGCTAATCCTATTGCTATTCAGATTCCTATTGGTGCTGAGGAGAACTTCAAGGGTGTAGTTGACCTGATTAAGATGAAGGCTATTCTCTGGCACGATGAGACTATGGGCGCTGAGTATGATATAGAGGATATTCCTGCTGACTTGGCTGATGAGGCTGCTGAGTGGCGTGATAAGCTCCTCGAGGGTGCTGCTAACTTCGATGACGAGGTTATGGAGCTTTACCTCGACGGTAAGGATATTCCTGGGGAGAAGCTCCTCGCTGCTATCCGCAAGGGTTGCTGCGCTATGGAGTGCTGCCCAATGTTGCTCGGTTCTTCATACAAGAACAAGGGTGTTCAGCCATTGCTCGACTATGTATGTGCATTCTTGCCTTCACCAATGGATACTCCAAATATCATCGGTACTAACCCTGATACTGAGGAGGAAGAGGATCGCAAGCCATCTGAGGATGAGCCAACATCTGCTCTCGCATTTAAGATTGCTACCGACCCATTCATGGGTCGCTTGGTATTCTTCCGCGTTTACTCAGGTAAGGTTGTTGCTGGTTCTTATGTTTACAATCCACGTTCTGGCAAGCGCGAGCGTATCAGCCGTCTGTTCCAGATGAACTCTAAACAGGAGATTCCAATGGAGTCTATCGACGCTGGTGATATCGGTGCAGGTGTAGGTTTCAAGGATATCCGTACAGGTGATACACTCTGTGATGAGGATCACCCAATCGTATTGGAGTCTATGACATTCCCTGATACTGTAATCTCTATTGCAGTTGAGCCAAAGAGCCAGGCTGACATCGCTAAGATGGACAATGGTCTCGCTAAGTTGGCTGAGGAGGACCCAACCTTCACAGTTCGTACAGACGAGCAGAGCGGTCAGACTATCATCTCTGGTATGGGTGAGCTCCACTTGGATATCATCATCGACCGTTTGAAGCGTGAGTTCAAGGTTGAGTGTAACCAGGGTAAGCCTCAGGTTAACTATAAGGAGGCAATCACTAAGACAGCTCAGAGCCGTGAGACTTACAAGAAGCAGTCTGGTGGTCGTGGTAAGTTCGCTTGTATCGATGTAACCATCGGTCCTAAGGACGAGGATTACAAGGAGGGTGACTTGCAGTTCATCAACGAGGTTAAGGGTGGTAACGTTCCTAAGGAATTCATCCCATCAGTACAGAAGGGCTTCGCTGACTGCTTGTCAAATGGTGTACTCGGTGGCTTCCCAATGACAGGTTTGAAGGTAACTTTGACCGATGGTAGCTTCCACCCAGTTGACTCTGACCAGTTGTCATTCGAGTTGGTAGCTCATCAGGCATTCAAGGTACTTTGCCCTAAGGCAGGTCCTGTTTTGATGGAGCCTATCATGAAGGTAGAGGTTGTTACTCCAGAAGAGAACATGGGTGACGTAATCGGTGACTTGAACAAGCGCCGTGGTCTCGTTCAGGGTATGGAGGAAGGTCGTAGCGGTGCTCGCATCGTAAAGGCTATGGTTCCATTGGCTGAGATGTTCGGTTATGTAACAGCTTTGCGTACTATCACTTCAGGTCGTGCAACAAGCTCTATGGAGTATGATCACCACGCACCTCTCTCTTCAACTATCGCTAAGGCAGTGTTGGAGGAGGTTAAGGGTCACGCAGAACTCCTTTAATAAAAAAAGAATAACGGTAAGATGAGGCGCTGCTTAGCGAATGACTCTTAAGCAGCGTACCTCTTCTTCCATTAGACTAAAATAATTCATATTAATAATAACTTAATTTTAAAAATGAGTCAGAAAATCAGAATTAAGCTGAAGTCTTACGACCACCAGTTGGTTGACAAGTCAGCTGAGAAGATTGTGAAGGCTGTTAAGGCAACAGGCGCTATCGTTAGCGGTCCTATTCCATTGCCAACACACAAGCGTATTTTTACTGTAAACCGCAGTACTTTCGTTAACAAGAAGTCTCGCGAGCAGTTCCAGCTCTCAGATTTCAAGCGTCTCATCGACATCTACAGCTCAACAGCTAAGACCGTTGATGCCTTGATGAAGCTTGAATTGCCAAGTGGTGTAGAAGTAGAAATCAAAGTCTAATTATTAAAAATTAAATTGAAATGCCAGGATTAATTGGAAGAAAAATCGGAATGACATCCGTTTTCAGTGCCGACGGTAAGAATATTCCGTGCACTGTTATCGAAGTAGGTCCTTGTGTTGTAACCCAGGTTAAGACCGTAGAGAAGGATGGTTACAAGGCTTATCAGTTAGGTTTCGGCGAGGCTAAGGAGAATCGCACTTCTCAACCTATGATGGGAATCTTCAAGAAGGCAGGCACAACACCTAAGAAACACTTGGCCGAGTTCAAGTTTGATGAGGAGTACAACCTCGGTGACACCATTACAGTTGATATCTTCAACGGCTGCAAGTTCGTTGACGTAATTGGTACATCAAAGGGTAAAGGCTTCCAGGGCGTTGTAAAGCGTCACGGATTCGGTGGTGTAGGTCAGTCTACTCACGGTCAGGATGACCGCGCTCGCAAGCCGGGATCTATTGGTGCATGTTCTTACCCTGCAAAGGTATTCAAGGGTATGCGCATGGGCGGCCAAATGGGAGGTGACAGAGTAACAACTCAGAACCTTCAGGTGTTAAAGGTAATTCCAGAGCAGAATCTCCTTATCGTTAAGGGTTCTTTCGCTGGATGCAAAGGTTCAACTGTTTTAATTGAGAAATAATGGAAGTTAGCGTATTAGATATCAAAGGTCAGGAGACCGGCCGCAAGGTAGCTCTTAATGATGCAGTCTTCGGCATTGAGCCTAACGATCACGTTCTCTACCTCGACGTAAAGCAGTATCTCGCTAACCAGCGTCAGGGTACAGCTAAGTCTAAGGAGAGAAGCGAGATGAGCGGTTCTACTCGTAAGCTTGGTCGTCAGAAGGGCGGCGGCGGTGCTCGCCGTGGTGATATTAACTCACCTGTACTCGTAGGTGGTGCTCGCGTATTTGGTCCTAAGCCACGAGATTACCGCTTCAAGCTCAACAAGAAGGTAAAGATTCTTGCTCGTAAGTCTGCTTTGTCTTATAAGGCACAGGAGAGCGCAATCGTGATGTTGGAAGATTTCACTTTTGAGGCTCCAAAGACTAAAGAATTCTTAAGTGTTCTTAAGAATCTTAAAATCGAGGGCAAAAAGGTACTCTTCGTTTTGCCAGAATCAAATAAAAACGTATATTTGTCTGCACGTAACTTACAGCGCGCTGAGGTTATCCTCGCATCTAACGTCAATTCGTACAAAGTTTTGAACGCTGATGTAGTAGTGATTACTGAGAAGTCGCTTGAGACTATCGACCAGATCTTAACAAAGTAAAAAGGAGATATTAGAATATGGCATTTATTATCAAACCATTGGTTACTGAGAAGATGACCAAGATTACAGACAAGCAGCCTAACCGCTATGGCTTCGTTGTTCGTCCTGAGGCTAATAAGCTCGAGATTAAGAAGGAAGTTGAGAGTCTGTATAATGTTACAGTAGTTGACGTGAACACAATTCGCTACGCTGGCAAGCGCTCTGCCCGTTATACTAAGGCAGGTCTTGTTAAGGGTCAGAAGAATGCGTTCAAGAAGGCAATCGTTACTCTGAAGGAGGGCGATACAATTGATTTTTACAGCAATATTTAAAATAAAAAATGGCAGTACGTAAATTAAAACCGGTTACTCCGGGTCAAAGACACAAGGTTATTGGCACGTTCGAGGATATTACTGCATCCGTGCCAGAGAAGTCTCTCGTTTACGGTAAGCGTTCTACCGGCGGTCGAAACAACACCGGTAAGATGACCGTTCGCTACATTGGCGGTGGTCACAAGCAGAAGTATCGTTTAATCGACTTCAAACGTGAGAAAGATGGTGTTCCAGCAGTTGTTAAGACAATCGAGTACGATCCAAACCGTTCGGCTCGTATCGCGTTGCTTTTCTACGCTGATGGTGAAAAACGTTACATTATTGCTCCTAACGGACTTCAGGTAGGCGCTACTTTGATGTCAGGTGCAGAGGCTGCTCCTGAGATCGGTAACTGTCTTCCTTTGGCAAACATCCCTGTAGGTACAGTGATCCACAACATTGAGTTGCGTCCTGGTCAGGGTGCTTTGTTGGTTCGTTCGGCTGGTAATTTTGCTCAGTTGACTTCTCGTGAGGGCAGTTATTGTGTAATTAAGCTCCCTTCTGGTGAAACACGCCAGATTTTGAGTGCTTGTAAGGCTACAGTTGGTAGTGTTGGTAACTCAGACCACGCACTTGAGCAGTCTGGTAAGGCTGGTCGCTCACGCTGGTTGGGTCGTCGTCCACACAACCGTGGTGTTGTTATGAACCCTGTTGATCACCCAATGGGTGGTGGTGAAGGTCGCCAGAGTGGTGGTCACCCACGTTCACGTAAGGGCTTGTACGCTAAGGGTCTTAAGACTCGCGCACCTAAGAAGCTTTCTAACAAGTATATTATCGAAAGAGCTAACAAAAAATAAAGAGTAAATTATGAGTCGTTCACTTAAAAAGGGTCCATACATCAACGTTTCTCTCGAGAAGAAGATTCTCGCTATGAACGAGAGTGGCAAGAAGAATGTTGTTAAGACATGGGCTAGAGCTTCAATGATATCTCCTGATTTCGTAGGACATACTGTTGCAGTTCATAACGGTAATAAATTTATCCCTGTTTATGTTACAGAGAACATGGTTGGCCACAAGCTTGGAGAGTTCGCTCCAACACGTCGCTTTGGCGGTCACTCTGGTAACAGAAAGTAAGCTAAGGGTTAAACCATTTAAAAATTTTAGGTAAATAATGGGAGCAAGAAAACATATTGCGGCTGAGAAATTGAAGGCAGCCCGTAAAAACTTGTACTTCGCTAAGTTGGTAGGCGTTCCTTCTTCTCCACGTAAGATGCGCTACGTTGTAGACATGATTCGTGGTATGGAGGTTAACCGCGCACTCGGAGTACTTCGCTTCTCTAAGAAGCAGGCATCTGCTGACGTTGAGAAATTACTCCGTTCAGCTATCGCTAACTGGGAGGCAAAGAATAATCGCAAGGCTGAAGACGGTGAGCTTTATATCAGTAAGGTCTTCGTTGACGAAGGCGTTACAATGAAACGTATGAGACCTGCACCACAGGGTCGTGGTTATAGAATTCGCAAGCGTTCTAACCATGTAACTCTCTTTGTTGATGCAAAAACTAATGACGAAAAATAATTAAGTAGAATGGGACAGAAAGTTAATCCGATTAGTAACCGACTTGGTGTAATCCGTGGTTGGGATTCAAATTGGTTCGGTGGTAAGAACTTCGGTGACAACCTCGTAGAGGATCAGAAAATCCGTAAGTATCTTAACGAGCGTCTTGCTAAGGCAAGTGTTTCTCGTATCGTTATCGAACGTACATTGAAGCTTGTTACCATTACTATTTGCACAGCCCGTCCAGGTATTGTCATTGGTAAAGGTGGTCAGGATGTAGATAAGTTGAAGGAAGAGTTGAAGAAGCTTTATAAGAAAGACATTCAGATCAACATCTTCGAGGTTAAGAAGCCTGAGCTTGATGCTACCATCGTAGGTAAGAACATCGCGAGCCAGATCGAGCACATGATTGCTTATCGTCGCGCTATCAAGATGGCAGTTGCCAACACTATGCGTGCTGGTGCTGAGGGTATCAAGATTCAGATTACAGGTCGTCTGAACGGTGCTGAAATGGCACGTAAGGAAATGTACAAGGAGGGTCGTACACCTCTCCACACATTCCGTGCAGACATCGACTACTGCCAGTGCGAGGCACTTACCAAGGTAGGTTTGCTTGGCATCAAGGTATGGATTTGCCGTGGTGAGGTTTATGGTAAGGCTGATCTTACTCCAAACTTCTCACAGGACAACAAGAGCAATAACCGTGGTAACGGCCGCTCTAACAACCGTGGTGGTAATCGTAAAAGAAACAATAACCGTTAAATTTTAGAAAGCTATCATGTTACAGCCAAAAAGAGTAAAATATAGAAGACCTCAAGATGGTCGTGGCAACAAGGGCAACGCTCACAGAGGTACACAATTGGCATTCGGTTCTTTCGGCATCAAGACTCTTGAGTCAAAGTGGATCGATAGCCGTCAGATTGAGGCAGCTCGTGTGGCATTGAACCGCTACATGAACCGTCAGGGCCAGGTCTGGATTCGCATTTTCCCTGATAAGCCAATCACTCGTAAGCCAGCCGATGTCCGAATGGGTAAAGGTAAGGGTGATCCAGCAGGATGGGTTGCACCTGTTACACCAGGTCGTATTCTCTTCGAAGTAGAGGGTGTAAGCTTCGACATTGCAAAGGAGGGACTCCGTCTTTGCGCTCAGAAGCTTCCTGTGAAGACTAAGTTTATTGTTAGACGTGATTACGATAAAAACGCTTAATTATGAAGATTGCAGAAATTAAAAATATCGAGACCAAGGAATTGGTTGAGAAGCTGGAGGCAGCAGTTGACGCTTTGAACAAGAAGAAGATCAACCACAACGTAACTCCACTTGAGAATCCATCAGAGATTAAGGTTGCTCGTCGTGATATTGCACGTATGAAAACTGAACTTCGTCAGAGAGAACTTAACAAATAATAATGGTCCAGATGGAAACAAGAAATTTAAGAAAAGTAAGACAGGGTGTTGTTATCAGCAACAAGATGGATAAAACCATTGTTATTGCAGCTAAGTTCAAGGAGATGCACCCTATTTATGGTAAGTTTGTCCAGAAGACAAAGAAGTACCATGCACATGACGAGAACAATGAGGCTAACGTAGGTGATACAGTTATGATCATGGAGACTCGTCCTCTGTCTAAGACAAAGAGATGGAGATTAGTACAAATTGTAGAAAAAGCTAAGTAATTATGATACAGGCAGAATCAAGACTTACAGTATGTGATAACAGCGGTGCTCGCGAGGCTCTTTGCATTCGAGTTCTCGGTGGAACAGGCCGTCGTTACGCTAGCGTTGGTGACGTGATTGTCGTTGCTGTCAAGAACGTTATCCCATCAAGTGATTTGAAGAAGGGTGCAGTATCAAAGGCTTTGATTGTTCGCACAAAGAAGGAGATTCGTCGTGCTGACGGTTCATATATCCGTTTCGACGATAACGCTTGTGTATTGCTCAACAATGCAGGTGAGCTTCGTGGTAGCCGTATCTTCGGCCCTGTTGCTCGTGAGCTTCGTGCAGTTAATATGAAAGTCGTTTCTTTGGCACCTGAGGTTCTTTAATATTTTAAAAGTATAAAGTAATGAGTAAGTTACATATTAAGAAAGACGATACCGTTATCGTTATTGCCGGTGCTGATAAGGGCAAGACAGGTAAGGTGCTCAAGGTCCTCGTTGACGAGAACCGTGCCATCGTAGAGGGTGTGCACATGGTATCTAAGAGCACTAAGCCATCTGCACAGAATCCTCAGGGAGGCATCGTAAAGCAGGAGGCTCCTATTCATATCTCAAATTTGAGTTTGATCGATCCTAAGAGTGGCAAGGCTACTCGCGTTGCTATCAAGCATGAGGGTAAAAACGTTGTTCGCATCGCTAAAAAGTCAGGGGAGGAAATCAAGTAATGGATACAGCACAGTTAAAGAAAGTATATAAGGAGACAATCGCTCCTGCTCTTCAGAAGCAGTTCAACTATTCTTCAGCAATGGAGATTCCAGTTTTGAAGAAGATTGTCATCAACCAGGGTCTCGGTGACGCTACACAGGACAAGAAGATTGTTGACGTAGCTATCAACGAGATTACTGCTATCACCGGTCAGAAGGCTGTTGCTACATATTCTAAGAAGGATATCGCAAACTTCAAGCTTCGTAAGAAGATGCCTATCGGTGTTATGGTAACATTGCGTCGTGAGCGTATGTACGAGTTCTTGGAGAAGCTCGTTCGTGTTTCTCTTCCTCGTATCCGCGACTTCAAGGGTATTGAGAGCAAGTTCGATGGCCGTGGTAACTACACATTGGGTATCACAGAGCAGATCATCTTCCCAGAGATCAACATCGATGAGATTGACCGTATTCAGGGTATGAACATCACCTTCGTTACAACTGCAAAGACAGACGAGGAAGGTTTTGCACTTCTGAAGGCATTCGGTCTTCCATTCAAGAACGCAAATAAAGATTAAGAGATATGGCAAAAGAATCAATGAAAGCTCGCGAGATTAAGCGTGCAAAGCTTGTAGCTCGTTACGCTGAGAAGCGCGAAGCTCTGAAAAAGATTATTGCAACTTCTAATGATCCAGCCGAAGCATACGAGGCAGCTCGTAAGCTTCAGGCTATCCCTAAGAATGCAAACCCTATCCGTCTTCACAACCGTTGCAAGATCACTGGTCGTCCAAAGGGTTATATCCGCCAGTTCGGTCTTTCACGTATCCAGTTCCGTGAGATGGCTTCTGCAGGTTTGATTCCAGGTGTTAAGAAGGCAAGCTGGTAATCTTTACAGGCAAGGAATTTTTTATTATTTAATATTGTCGGGGTAGTCCCGATTAATTAAACATTTATATTTTATGACAGATCCAATAGCAGATTATCTGACAAGACTCAGAAACGCAATCATGGCTCATCACCGTGTTGTAGAAGTTCCTGCGTCTAACTTGAAGAAAGAGATTACAAAGATCCTCTTCGAGAAAGGTTACATCCTCAACTACAAGTTTGTAGAGGATGGTCCTCAGGGCTCAATCAAGGTTGCCTTGAAGTACAACCCAACTACAAAGCAAAACGCTATCAAGTGTTTGAAGCGCGTGTCAACTCCAGGTTTGCGTAAGTACACTGGTTACAAGGACATGCCAAGAGTTATTAACGGATTAGGTATCGCAATCTTATCTACATCCAAAGGTGTAATGACAGACAAAGAGGCTTCTGATCTTAAGATCGGTGGCGAGGTTCTTTGCTATATTTATTAATTGGAGGCTTTTATATGTCTAGAATAGGAAAATTGCCAATTAGTATCCCTGCAGGCGTTACTGTAAACTATGACAACGATTCACACGTTTGTACAGTAAAGGGCCCTAAGGGTGAACTTTCTCAGTGGATTGATCCATCTATCAAGTTTATCAATGCAGATGGTCATATTAGCTTTGAAATCGATGAAAATAGTCCTGTAAATGTTAAGCAGAAGCAGGCTTTCCACGGTTTGTATCGCTCTCTCGTTAACAACATGGTTGTTGGCGTTAGCGCTGGTTATACAAAGGTTTTGGAATTGGTAGGTGTTGGTTATCGTGTTTCTAACCAGGGCAACTTGATCGAGTTTGCTTTGGGTTACACTCACCCTATTTTCATCCAGTTGCCTAAGGAGATTAAGGTTGAGACTAAGTCTGAAAGAAACCAGAACCCAATCTTGACATTGGAGTCATGCGACAAGCAGTTGTTGGGACTCGTTTGTGCAAAAATTCGTTCTTTCCGCAAGCCTGAGCCTTATAAGGGTAAGGGTATTCTCTTCAAGGGTGAAGTTATTCGCAGAAAGTCTGGTAAGAGTGCTTCAGCTAAGTAATTTTAATTATTTACGATTATGACAACAAAGAAAGTAGAAAGACGAATTAAGATAAAGTTCCGCATTCGTAAGAATGTTAACGGAACAGCTGAGCGTCCACGTCTCAGTGTATTCCGCTCTAACAAGCAGATTTACGCTCAGGTTATTAATGATTTGACAGGCACTACACTTGCATCAGCTTCTTCACTCGGTTTGGAGAAGATGCCTAAGCAGGAGCAGGCAACTAAGGTTGGCGAGCTCATCGCTGAGAAGGCAAAGGCTGCTGGCGTTGAGACAGTGGTTTTCGACCGTAACGGTTATCTCTACCACGGTCGCGTAAAGCAGTTGGCTGACGGTGCTCGTAATGGTGGTCTTAAATTTTAAACGATTATGGCAATGGATAAAGTAAAGGTAAATAACGAAGAAGTACTTAAGGATCGCTTGGTTGCAATCAACCGTGTAACTAAGGTTACCAAGGGTGGTCGTACTTTCACATTCGCTGCTATCGTCGTTGTAGGTGACGGTAACGGTGTTATCGGTTACGGTCTTGGTAAGGCAGGTGAGGTTACAGCTGCTATTGCTAAGGGTACTGAGGCTGCTAAGAAGAACTTGGTTAAGGTTCCTGTACTCAAGGGTACAGTTCCTCACGAGGTTGAGACAGCTTTCGGTGGTGCTAAGGTTCTCATCAAGCCAGCTGCTGCCGGTACTGGTTTGAAGGCCGGTGGTGCTATGCGTGCTGTTCTTGAGAGCGTAGGTATCAAGGACGTTATTGCAAAGTCTAAGGGTTCATCTAATGCCCACAACCTGGTAAAGGCTACTATCGCTGCTCTCGCAGAGATGCGTGATGCTTACACTGTAGCAGGTGAGCGTGGTATCAGTATGGATAAAGTTTTTAACGGTTAATTAGGATTTATCGAATATGGCAACAATTAAAGTCAAGCAGATTAAGAGTAAGATCGGTGCTCCAGTTGATCAGAAGCGTACACTCGCTTGTCTGGGTCTCCGCAAGATTTCTCAGGTTGTTGAGGTAGAGGATACTCCTAGCAACCGTGGTATGATCCGTAAGGTTCATCACCTCGTAAGTGTAGTTGATTAATTAATCTCAAAAAATTAGGAACGATTATGAAATTAAATAATTTGAAACCTGCTGCAGGTTCTACCCATTCACGTCGTCGTATTGGTCGTGGTCCAGGTTCTGGTCTCGGTGGTACTTCTACACGTGGTCACAAGGGTGCCAAGGCTCGTTCTGGTTATAAGAGAAAGATTGGTTTCGAAGGTGGTCAGATGCCATTGCAGCGTCGTGTTCCAAAGGCTGGTTTCAAGAACATCAACCATAAGGAGTACTTCGCAGTTAACCTTTCAACTCTTCAGGCTCTTGCAGAAGCAAAGAACCTTACAAAGATCGGTATTGAGGAACTCAAGGCAGCTGGTCTTACCAATGGTAAGGAGCTCGTTAAGGTTCTCGGTAACGGTGAACTCAAAGCAAAATTGGAAGTTGAAGCTAATGCTTTCTCAAAGACTGCCGAAGAAGCAATCAAGGCAGTAGGTGGTAACGCAACTATAATCTAAGTAATGAAAAAGTTTATTGAGACACTAAAGAACTGTTGGAAGATAGAGGACCTCCGTCAGAGACTCCTCATTACTCTTCTGTTTACGGCTATTTACCGTTTTGGCTCGTTTGTGGTACTTCCGGGTATCAATCCGAGCATGTTGGAAAAATTGCAGTCGCAGACCTCAGGCGGTCTTATGTCGCTTTTGGACATGTTCTCTGGTGGTGCATTTTCTAATGCGTCTATCTTCGCATTGGGAATTATGCCTTATATCTCAGCTTCAATTGTTATGCAGCTTCTTGCTATCGCTGTACCTTACTTCCAGAAGATGCAGCGCGAGGGCGAGAGCGGCCGCAAGAAAATACAATGGTACACTAGAGTCCTGACTGTAGCCATCCTGGTCTTTCAGGCTCCTAGTTACCTTCTGAATTTGAAGATGCAGGCTGCTAACGCTTTGGCAACGGGTATTAGCTGGACCGTCTTTATGATTCCAGCTACTATCATCCTTGCAGCAGGAAGTATGTTTATTCTCTGGCTTGGTGAGCGTATCACGGATAAGGGAGTAGGTAATGGTATCTCTCTCATCATTATGATCGGTATCATCGCTCGTTTGCCTCAGGCATTCGTTCAGGAGATGACCTCTCGTTTGCAGGCTATCTCTGGTGGTGGTTTGATCATGTTCATTGTCGAGATCCTCATTCTCTACGCTGTAGTTTGTGCCTCAATTCTTCTGGTACAGGGTACACGTAAGATCCCGGTTCAGTACGCTAAGCGATTGGTTGGTAACAAGCAGTACGGTGGTGCACGTCAGTACATCCCATTGAAGCTTTTCGCAGCCAACGTAATGCCTATCATCTTTGCACAGGCTTTGATGTTCATTCCATTGGCAGTAGTTCGCTACCAGTCTGAAAATGCAAGCAGCGTTGTTCAGCAGCTGATGGATAACCGCAGTTTACTTTATAATGTAATTTACGTAACCCTCGTGATTGCGTTTACATATTTCTACACTGCGATTACATTGAATCCAACTCAGATGGCGGAGGATATGAAGCGTAACAATGGTTTCATTCCAGGTGTTAAGCCAGGTAAGGATACCGCTGAGTACATTGATACCGTAATGTCTCGTATTACTTTACCAGGTTCGTTATTTATTGCATTTATTGCGATTATGCCAGCTCTTGCAGGACTTCTTGATGTGCAGCAGGCCTTCTCACAATTCTTCGGAGGTACTTCTCTGTTGATTTTGGTAGGTGTTGTGATCGACACATTGCAGCAGATCGAGAGTCATTTGCTTATGCGCCACTATGATGGTCTTCTCAATTCAGGCCATACTCGTCAGGGTGGTGTTGCTGCATATTAATCTTTATCTTTTGAAATGCAGATATTTCTGAAGACAGAGGATGAAATTAACCTGATGCGCAAGGCTAACCAACTAGTTGGTGCAACGCTTGCGGAATTAGGTAAACATATAAAACCAGGTGTAACGACTCTCCATTTGGATAAGGTAGCTGAGGAGTTCATCCGTGATCACGGTGCGATTCCAACGTTTAAGAATTTTCCTAATCCTTATGGAGAGCCTTTTCCCGCTAGTATATGTACTTCCATCAATGATGTCGTAGTACATGGTATTCCTAGTGAGAAGGACGTGCTGAAGGATGGTGATATAATCTCCATCGACTGTGGCACCCTTTTAGAAGGTTTCAATGGTGACAGTTGCTATACTTTCGCTGTTGGAGAGATATCTTCCGATGTTCAACAACTCCTTAAGGTAACTAAAGAATCTTTATACCTGGGTATCGAACAGGCTGTGGCAGGAAAGCATTTGGGTGATATTGGTTACGCAGTACAGACTCATTGCCAGCAATATGGCTATGGGGTAGTACGAGAGCTAACAGGTCATGGCATTGGCAGGGCTATGCACGAGGATCCACCGGTTCGTAATTACGGCAGTCGTGGTTCCGGCATTCTTTTAAAGGAAGGTATGTGCCTGGCAATAGAGCCGATGATAACAATGGGCGACCGTCAAATTGGCTTGCTCCCCGACAAGTGGAGCATAGTTACTAGAGATCGTCAACCAGCTGCTCATTTTGAGCATACAATCGTTGTTCGAAAAGGTAAAGCTGAAATTTTATCTTCATTCGTAGAAGTTGAACATTTAGAAGGACAAAAAATTTAATTATGGCAAAACAGGCCGCTATTGAGCAAGATGGAACAATTGTAGAGGCATTATCAAATGCTATGTTCCGCGTTGAATTGGAGAATGGTGTTGACATTACTGCCCACATCTCTGGTAAGATGAGAATGCATTACATCAAGATTTTACCTGGTGATAAGGTGAAGGTGGAAATGAGTCCATACGACTTGACTAAGGGTAGAATTGTTTTTAGATACAAATAATTATCACATATAAGGTTATGAAGACAAGAGCATCATTGAAGAAGCGTTCAGCTGATTGCAAGATCGTACGTCGTAAGGGTCGTCTCTTCGTTATCAACAAGAAGAACCCTAAGATGAAATTGCGTCAGGGCTAATGTTAAAGTTCTGTAAAAGTATGGCTATTTCAAAAAAAAGTTGTACTTTTGCACCGCTTTTAACGCAAAGTATTAATTTTTTAATTTTTTATTAAACAATGGCAATAAGAATTGTTGGAGTAGATTTGCCCCAGAATAAGCGTGGCGAAATCGCATTGACCTATATCTATGGTATCGGTCGAAGTAGTTCAGCAAAGATATTGGATAAGGCAGGTGTAAGCCGTGACTTGAAAGTCAGCGATTGGACTGACGATCAGGCAGCCAAGATCCGTGAAATTATCGGCGCTGAGTTCAAGGTTGAAGGTGATCTCCGTTCAGAGATCCAGATGAACATTAAGCGACTGATGGATATTGGTTGCTATCGTGGAGTTAGACATCGTAATGGTCTTCCAGTTCGCGGTCAGAGCACAAAGAATAATGCTCGTACTCGCAAGGGTAAGAAGAAGACTGTTGCTAATAAGAAGAAGGCTACTAAGTAATTCTAAGGAGGAAATTAATTATGGCAAAGCAAAAAGCAACATCTAAGAAGAGAAACGTACGTGTTGACGCAATCGGTCAGCTTCACGTACACAGCTCATTCAACAACATCATTGTATCTCTTGCTAACAACGAGGGTCAGGTTATCTCTTGGTCTTCAGCTGGTAAGATGGGTTTCCGTGGTTCTAAGAAGAACACTCCTTACGCAGCTCAGATGGCTGCAGAGGATTGTGCAAAGGTAGCTTTCGATCTTGGTCTTCGCAAGGTTAAGGCATACGTAAAGGGTCCAGGTAACGGTCGTGAGTCTGCTATCCGTGCCGTACACGGTGCAGGTATCGAGGTAACTGAGATCGTTGACGTAACTCCATTACCACACAACGGATGTCGCCCTCCAAAGCGTCGTCGTGTATAATAGCATTCATTGATACAAACAATATAGCATTTTATAAATATTATGGCTAGATATATAGGTCCGAAATCTAAAATTGCGCGTCGTTTTGGTGAGCCAATCTTCGGCGCAGACAAAGTTTTGTCCAAGAGAAACTTCCCTCCTGGACAGCATGGCAACAACCGTCGTCGCAAGATGTCTGAGTACGGTGTCATGTTGGCAGAGAAGCAGAAGGCTAAGTACACTTACGGTGTATTAGAGCGTCAGTTCCGTAATATGTTTGAGAAGGCTGCTAAGGCAGAGGGTATCACTGGTGAGGTTCTGCTCCAGAATCTCGAGTGCCGTCTCGACAACGTGGTATTCCGTCTTGGTATCGCTCCTACTCGTGCTGCTGCACGTCAGTTGGTGGGTCACAAGCACATCACTGTTGATGGCAAGGTAGTTAATATCCCTTCATTTGCAGTTAAGCCAGGTATGGTTGTTGCCGTTCGTGAGAAGTCTAAGTCTCTCGAGGTTATCGAGGCAGCACTTGCTGGTTTCAATCATAGCAAGTACCCATGGATTGAGTGGGACGACAATTCTAAGAGTGGCAAGTTCTTGCACAAGCCAGAGCGTGCTGACATTCCAGAGAATATTAAGGAGCAGTTAATCGTTGAGTTGTACTCTAAATAAATCATTAAATTAATGGCGATATTAGCATTTCAAAAACCTGATAAAGTAGTAATGCTGGAGGCTGACAACCAGTTCGGAAAGTTCGAGTTCCGTCCGTTGGAGCCTGGCTTTGGTGTTACCATCGGTAACGCCTTGCGCCGCATTCTCCTTTCATCATTGGAGGGTTACGCTGTGAACACCATCCGCATCGCGGGTGTTGAGCACGAGTTCTCTTCAGTTCCTGGTGTAAAGGAAGATGTTACCAACATTATCTTGAATCTCAAGCAAGTTCGATTCAAGCAAGTAGTAGAAGAATTCGAGAATGAGAAAGTTAGTATCACCGTTGAGAATTCTACAGAATTCAAGGCTGGTGATATAGGCAAGTATCTGACTGGATTTGAAGTGTTAAACCCTGATTTGGTGATTTGTCATTTAGACTCCAAAGCTTCGATGCAGATTGATCTGACAATTAATAAGGGACGTGGATACGTTCCTGCTGATGAGAATCGTCAATTCTGCACAGACGTTAACGTTCTCCCAATCGATTCCATCTACACCCCTATCCGTAACGTAAAGTATGCGGTTGAGCCATATCGTGTTGAACAGAAGACCGACTATGACAAGCTCGTACTCGAAGTTACAACAGATGGTTCCATTAGTCCTAAGGATGCGCTGAAAGAGGCTGCGAAGATCCTTATTTATCACTTCATGCTCTTCTCTGATGAGAAGATCACCCTGGAGAGTCCTGATCAGGATACTAACCAGGAGTTTGATGAGGAGGTTCTTCACATGCGCCAGTTGCTTAAGACTCGTCTCGTAGATATGAACCTCAGTGTTCGTGCGCTCAACTGCTTGAAGGCAGCTGATGTAGATACCTTGGGTGATTTGGTTCAGTTTAACAAGACTGACCTCTTGAAGTTCCGCAACTTCGGTAAGAAATCGCTCTCAGAGCTTGATGATTTGCTCGAGAGTCTGAATCTGTCTTTTGGAACTGATATTTCAAAGTATAAATTAGACAAGGATGCTTAATGCATCCTTTGTCCAAAAAGAACAAAAATTAAAATGAGACACAATAAGAAATTCAACCATTTAGGTCGTACTGCTTCTCATCGTAACGCGATGTTGGCTAACATGGCTGCATCACTTATCTTGAGTGAGCACAAAAGAATCACTACGACCCTCGCAAAGGCAAAGGCTCTTAAGAAGTATGTTGAGCCACTGATCACACGTTCAAAGAATGATACAACTACATCACGTCGTGTTGTTTTCCGTTATCTTCAGAACAAGTACGCTGTGAAGGCTCTCTTCGGTGAGGTAGCTGAGAAGGTAGCTAACCGTCCTGGTGGTTACACTCGCGTTATCAAGTTGGGTACCCGTCAGGGTGACGCAGCTGAGATCGCTTTCATCGAGCTCGTTGACTTTGATGAGAACATGGCTAAGACTCCTAAGGCTGCTGCTAAGAAGACTCGTCGTAGTCGCAAGGCAACTAAGGCTGAGGAGGCTCCTGCAACTGAGGCACCTGCAACTGAAGAGGCTGCAGCTGAATAAGTTACAAAAGATCTCACTAGATATAAGCGCTTCTGTCGTTAGACAGAGGCGCTTTTTTGGTTTGATAGTCCTGCTTTTTCCGGGGATAGTTGATGATGTTTCCCGGATTTAGGGGATTCCCTAACGTTATTTAGGGATTCTTTCTTGATGTATTCAATAAATAGTTGTACTTTTGCATCAGAATTAAAAGATAGGGTTATGAAAAAGGTGATACTTTTGATGCTCTGCCCTTCCCTGGTGATGGGCAGTTGCGATACATATACCGGAAGTGGAGCCTACGCTGGAGGTTCCATTGGCTCCATCCTGGGTTCTGCTATCGGTGGATTATCCAGTGGACCTAGAGGCTCTGATATGGGAACCATCATCGGAATGGCTGGCGGAGCTGTTGTAGGCGCAGTCATCGGAAGC
The DNA here is from genome assembly GCA_900544825.1 of uncultured Prevotella sp. Classification (GTDB taxonomy): domain Bacteria; phylum Bacteroidota; class Bacteroidia; order Bacteroidales; family Bacteroidaceae; genus Prevotella. The sequence continues at coordinate 32,286 of UQWP01000013.1, forward strand.
CAGGCTGATCAGGCTCAGGCTGACCGTGAAGCAGCTTATCAGCAGGATAGAGTTGAACGACGTTCCGATTATCCTAGTGTAACCGATAATCCCGAGATCTTCGATTCCAACAATGGGGGAGATGACCGTCTCTATGATTTCAAGGGCAAGGACTACACCGGCGACTACAGTGCCCAGCAGCCTACTACTTCCATGCCGACTGCTACCGTTAAGGAGCTTGGTGCCCGATTCTCCTATTCTCCTACCTTGGAGATTGTGAATGCCCGGTTTGTTGATGACAACGAAGATAATTGTTTGAATCGCAATGAAACCTGCAAGGTGATATTCGAGATTGTCAACCGAGGTCATGAGCCGGTTTACGATGTTGTTCCAACCGTGGTTGAAACAACCGGCAATAAGCATATCTTCATTTCGCCGAGTATCCATGTTGAGAAGATTTCTCCAGCATCGGGTGTACGATACACCGCTATGGTGAAAGCTGATAGAAAGTTGAAGGATGGAATGGCAAGGTTCTGCGTGAGTGTGATTCATGAGGGCAAATCCATTTCCAAGGTCAATGAATTCAATATTCCTACCAAGAGATAATTTTCCCCTAGTAGTTGCAACATAAAATCAAAAAGAGGGTGTGTCATGAACTTACGACACACCCTCTTTATTGTGTTTATTTACTAAGCAATCTTTCTAGTGATGCTTTTTTACTTCATGGTGTTTCTCCTTTTCCTTTGCCATTTCTTCAGCCTTCTCCTGTGCTTTTTCCTTCTTTTCGAAATAATGGTCGGGTTCAAACTCAGCCATTTCGAAATCTATCTTCGGGAGTTTGCTATCCTCAGGCTTGAAAGGAACAGGGTTATCCAGTCTTTCTACCTTCACCGTTGCCACACCCTGCGAAATCATGTCGATTTCCTTGGCGGCAGCCCAGGAAAGGTCAATGATTCTTCCCCTTCCGAACGGACCACGGTCAATCACCTCAACGACTACACTCTTGTTATTTCTCAGATTCGTAACCTTCAGCATCGTGCCGAAGGGATAATAACGGTGTGCACACGTCAGACTGTCATGGTGGATTCTCTGTCCGCTTGCCGACCTGGCACCCGTGGCACGTTTAGAGTAATAGGATGCCTTGCCACGCTGATGCTTCTGGCCGCAGCATGGGATGCATGATAATGTACTCAGAAATGTACTCAATAATGCTATGATAAATAATCTTCTTTTCATAACTTCTCGATATTTTGCTTGCAAATATATGAAAAAATGATGAAAAATGCAAGAAAATCTCGGAAAATCAGTATCTTTGCACTATAATTCGCTACACATATGGAAAAAAATGTACCCCAAGAGTGGAATAAGTTCTATTTGAAAGACGTATCATTTGTCAATCTCATGATGCGACGTATCTACAATGTCTTGATTGTAGCCAACCCTTACGATGCGTTCATGCTGGAAGATGATGGACGCATCGAGGAGAAGATATATAATGAGTATATGGAGCTGGGACTCCGTTACCCCCCAACCTTCACCCAGGTCTCCACCACCGAAGAGGCTGCCCAGGTATTGCGCTCCACCGTCATCGACCTCGTCATCTGTATGCCGGGCAATGCCGACAACGATGCCTTCGATGTGGCGCGTGATATCAAGGGCAAGTTCCCGAATATCCACTGCGTGGTACTCACCCCATTCTCCCACGGCATCACCAAGCGAATGGAGAACGAAGACCTCAGCATCTTCGATTACGTATTCTGCTGGCTGGGCAACACCAACCTCATCCTCTCCATCATCAAGCTCATTGAGGATAAGATGAACCTGGAGCACGATATCCGGGAGGCTGGCGTGCAGATGATACTCCTGGTAGAAGACTCCGTGCGCTTCTACAGTTCCATCCTGCCCAACCTCTACAACTATATCCTCGAGCAGAGTAAGAATTTTTCCAAGGAAGCCCTCAACCGCCATGCTGCCACGATGCGAATGCGTGGCCGTCCGAAGGTGGTGCTCGCCCGTACCTACGAAGAGGCGCAGAAACTCTACGATAAGTATTCCAACAATACCCTGGGTGTCATCAGCGATGCCCGATTCCCGTTGAAGAGTGCCGCCAAGGCTTTCGGCAACGAGGTGGAGCAGGAGGCGAATCCTGAGCACGGCACCGATACCTTCGGACGTGAGAAATGTCCTGATGCCGGATTGCGCCTTTTCCGTTACATCCGCAAGACCGATCCGTTCGTGCCGCTCATCATCGAGAGTTCCGAGAGCGACAACCGTGCCAAGGCAGAAGCCGAGGGATTCCGCTTTGTTGATAAGAACTCCAAGAAGATGAGTGTGGATCTCCGTCGCCTGATGGAGGAGCACATGGGCTTCGGCGATTTCATCTTCCGTGATCCGAAAACCCACGAGGAAATCATGCGCATCCGCAGTCTGAAGGAGTTGCAGGATAACATCTTCAACATCCCCAACGATTCGATGCTCTATCATATCAGCCGCAATCACATGAGCCGCTGGCTCTGTGCCCGTGCCATCTTCCCGGTTTCCGCCTTCCTGAAGCACGTCACCTGGGAGAAGCTGCAGGATGTGGATGCCCACCGGCAGATCATCTTCGATGCCATCGTGCAGTACCGTCACATGAAGAACCTGGGTGTGGTTGCCGTGTTCGACCGTATGAAGTTCGATAAGTATGCCCATTTTGCCCGCATCGGCGAAGGATCGCTGGGCGGAAAGGGCAGGGGACTAGCCTTCCTCGACAACATCATCAAGCGCCATCCTGAGTTCAACCAGTATGAGAATGCCACCGTGCAGATTCCGAAGACCGTGGTGCTCTGTACCGATATCTTCGACGAGTTCATGATGAGCAACAATCTCTATCCGATAGCTTTGAGCGATGCCAGCGATGATGAAATCCTGAAGCACTTCCTCCATGCGCAGCTGCCCGATTCGCTGATAGCCGACTTCTTCACCTTCTTCGAGGCAACGAAGAGTCCTATCGCCATCCGTTCCAGTTCGCTGCTCGAGGATGCCCACTATCAGCCTTTCGCCGGCATCTATTCCACCTATATGATACCTTATCTCGCGGATAAGTATCAGATGCTCCAGATGCTCGCCTGCGCCATCAAGGGCGTGTATGCCTCGGTGTTCTATCGCGATTCCAAGGCATATATGACCGCCACCCGCAACGTCATCGACCAGGAGAAGATGGCGGTAATCCTGCAGGAGGTGGTGGGCAAGGACTACGGCACCCGCTATTATCCTACGATGAGTGGCGTGCTCCGTTCGCTCAACTATTATCCTATCGGCGATGAGGAGGCAGAGGAGGGTATTGCCAGTCTTGCCCTCGGATTGGGTAAGTATATCGTGGATGGCGGTCAGACCCTCCGCGTCTGTCCGTATCATCCGCATCAGGTGCTGCAGACTTCCGAGACGGAGATGGCGCTGCGCGATACCCAGACCCAGTTCTATGCCCTCGACATGAAGCATGTGGGCGATGACTTCAAGGTGGATGACGGATTCAATATCCTCAAGCTCCGCGTGAAGGATGCGGTAGAAGACCAGAGTCTCAACTACATCGCCTCTACCTTCGACCCTTACGATCAGGTCATCAACGACGGTGTGTATGAAACCGGCCGCAAGCTCATCACCTTTGCCGGAGTGCTCCAGCACGATGTGGTACCCCTGCCGGAACTCATGCAGATGTCGATGAAGTGCGGTTCCGAGGCGATGCGCCGACCGGTGGAGATTGAGTTTGCCTGCAATATCCATGCCGACAAGACCTGCGATTTCTATCTCCTCCAGATCCGTCCGATTGTGGATGCCAAGGAGATGCTCGACGAGGATGTCAGGGCGATACCGGATGCCGACTGTCTGCTCCGTTCCCACAACTCCCTGGGCCATGGCATCAGCGAGGATGTCACCGATGTGGTGTATGTGAAGTACGATGACCACTTCTCGGCGATGAACAACTTCTATGTAGCCGATGATATCGAGCGCATCAACCGCAAGTTCCTGGCAGATGGCAAGAATTATGTGCTGATAGGTCCGGGCCGCTGGGGATCGAGTGATCATTATCTGGGCGTACCGGTCAAGTGGCCGCATATCAGTGCCGCCCGCGTCATCGTAGAGGTGGCATTGAAGAATTACAACATCGATCCGAGTCAGGGCACCCACTTCTTCCAGAACCTCACCTCTTTCGGCGTGGGCTATTTCACGGTAGATACCAATACCGGAGAGGGAGGCTTCGTAAACAAGGAGATGCTCGATGCAATGCCAGCCGTAGAAGAGACGCAGTATGTGCGCCATGTACGCTTCGACCGTCCGCTCAGAATCCTGATGGATGGCAAGAAGCAGGAGGGAGCTGTCCTGCATCCGCAGGAATAGGCTCCCGGCACTGCCGGCATCAAGAATAAAAAGTGTTCAGTAAAAAAGAAATAGAATAAAAAATGTTGAACCAAGAAACAGAAAACCATTCAGTGAGCGACAAGAAATATCTTGTCCCGTTCATTCTCATCACGTCGCTCTTCTTCTTGTGGGGCTTCGCGCGTGCCATTCTCGATGTGCTCAACAAGCACTTCCAGAATGCCCTGCACATCAGTATCACCCAGTCAGCCATGATTCAGGTTACTACCTATCTGGGTTATTTCCTCATGGCTATACCGGCGGGCTTCTTCATCAATAAGTATGGTTATCGCCGGGGCGTGGTGTTCGGCCTCCTGCTCTTCGGTCTGGGCGCCATCTTCTTTATTCCGGGGGCATCGATAGGCAGCTTCTCTGTCTTCCTCTTCTGCCTCTTCGTCATCGGATGCGGACTGGTGTTCCTCGAAACAGCCGCCAATCCATACGTTACCGAACTGGGTGCCAGGGAGACCGCTACCAGCCGATTGAACCTCTCGCAGTCGTTCAATGGTCTGGGCAGCATCTTTGCCACCTTCTGCATCGGTCAGTTCCTCTTCAATGATACGCAGCAGGGCGGCAATGTGGTCATACCTTATGCCATCCTGGGCGTTCTGGTGCTTGCCATCGCCGTGGTGTTCTCCCGTGTCGATCTGCCGGAAATCCAGCACCAGCAGACGACGGAAGACAAGGCGAAGGGCAGTAATATCGCCAAGCTCTTTGCCAACCACAGGATGTTCGTCTTCGGCCTCTTCGCCCTTCTGAGCTACGAGGTAGCCGAAATCTCCATCAATTCCTACTTCATCAATTTCGTCACCGGCATGCATTGGATGAGCGACCGCACCGCCTCTCTCGTCCTCACCCTCGCCCTGGCGTTCTTCATGGTAGGCAGATTCCTGGGCAGCTGGATCATGCGCCATATCCAGGCAACCACCATGCTCCTCATCTGTGCCGTGGGCAGCGTGGTCTGCATCGGTCTGGTGCTTTGCGATCTGGGCATCGTGTCGCTGGTAGCCCTGGTGGGCAACTATCTTTTCGAGGCAATCATGTTCCCTACCATCTTCAGCATCGCCCTCACGGGATTGGGCAATCTCACCAAGTCGGCATCCTCGCTCCTGATGATGACTCCGATAGGCGGATGCGGCTTCCTGCTGATGGGAATGATAGCCGATACTACCCATGTTACCCTGCCTTTCGTGGTACCGTTTATCGGTTTCCTCATTGTCTTGGCTTATGCCGTTCGGGAGTACAAATTGCAAAGTGTAATTAGCAAATAAAGGGTTTAAGGCGGCTAAAAAGGGGGAATTAACTTTTTTAACTCGCTTGTAACACGAAAAAGTAAGCATATTTTTTGCTGTCTCAAAAGAAAAAGTTAAATTTGCACTCGGTTATGATGGGTGCGTCTAGAATCCATCTGATAAAAATGAATAGAATGTTTCATTAAACAATAAAATTAATAACAATTATGGCAGTAGATTACAAGAAAATCGGTCTTGTGAACACTAAGGAAATGTTCGCAAGAGCTATCAAGGGCGGTTGGGCCGTTCCTGCTTTCAACTTCAACAACTTGGAGCAGCTCCAGGCTATCATCCAGGCTTCTTCAAACTTGAAGTCACCAGTTATCCTCCAGGTATCTAAGGGTGCTCGTAAGTATGCTAACCCTACTTTGCTCCGTTACTTGGCAGAGGGTGCTGTAGAGTACGCTAAGGAGTTGGGTTGCAACCATCCTGAGATCGTTCTCCACCTCGATCACGGTGATAGCTTCGAGACATGTAAGAGCTGTGTAGATTTCGGCTTCTCTTCTGTAATGATCGATGGTTCTGCACTTCCATACGAGGAGAACATTGCATTGACAAAGAAGGTTGTTGATTACGCTCATCAGTTCGGTGTAACTGTAGAGGGTGAGCTCGGTGTCCTCGCTGGTGTTGAGGATGACGTAGTTGCTGAGGAGTCTCACTATACAAAGCCTGAGGAGGTTGTTGATTTCGCTACACGTACAGGTGTTGATTCATTGGCTATCTCTATCGGTACTTCTCATGGTGCTTACAAGTTCAAGCCAGAGCAGTGCACACGTGACCCTAAGACTGGTCACCTCGTTCCTCCTCCATTGGCATTCGACGTATTGGCAGCAGTTGAGGAGCAGCTTCCTGGTTTCCCTATCGTTCTCCACGGTTCTTCTTCAGTTCCTCAGGAGTATGTTGATATCATCAACAAGTTCGGTGGTAAGTTGCCAGATGCAGTTGGTATCCCAGAGGAGCAGTTGACTAAGGCTTCTGAGAGCGCTGTTTGCAAGATCAATATCGACTCTGACTCTCGTCTTGCTTTCACAGCAGGTGTTCGTGAGACATTGGCTGAGCACCCAGAGTACTTCGACCCACGTCAGTACTGCGGTAAGGCTCGTGAGTACATGGTTGACCTCTATAGCCACAAGATCAAGGATGTTCTTCATTCTGACAACAAGTTGGCTAACCTCGACTAATCTTCGAGATTTATCAACCCAAAATAATAGCGGGAATCCTTCGGGGTTTCCGCTTTTTTAATGCCCTTTTCTTTCATCTTTCTTTTGCTTTTCTTTCATTTTGTTATGTAACAGGATTGTTGTGTGCGTAAATGTTGCGCTTCTTTACATAATTTAACCTAAAATATTTGGAGCGTATTACTTTTTTCTCTAATTTTGCACCCGAACAAATGTAAGAAGTACATTTTATATTCTTGTATATCATTTGTATATTGTAAAAGATGATTTAGGCCGAAAGGTTATTGTTGGAAGTCTTCCTGAGTACTGCTTTAGGGCAGATGCTTGTAAGAGGAGACCAGGTTTAAATGATTGAATAACAATTAGTAAATGATAAAATATGAAAAAGTTTTTTGGAATGGTCATCACTTGTATGATGGCATTGGGTTTAGTAAGTTGCAGTGCGGCTGACGATGATTTGACGGGCGATACAACAACACGTGTCAACACCGTTACAACAAAGTCAAACTTCTCACTGCTCAGTTATTCACAGACAACCGGTGCTGAGGTAAATGAAACCTCTAACATCAATGGTGAGAACAACGAGAAGCTGGTATGCAAGGTTCTTTCTGGTGGTCAGTTGCAGTTGACTCACAAGAATGTAATCTTTGATGAGGGCACAAATATCAAGTTTGACTCTCAGTTAGTTGGCAACAAGATTGTCATTACCGAGACAGGCGATTACGGCAAGTCTGGTAAGTATGGTTATTTCACACTTGTTGCGAAGGTTGGAATAGTTAAAGATGGTGACTATGTGATCGTAGTTAAGAGAAACGACCACACTCGCGAGGAGTTCAATATGCATTACGACTCTACAAAGGCGAAATAAGATAGGGTATATGATTAATACAATACCTTACGATTATGATTCAATATAAATAGGTAGAATAGAAAATATAATATAGAAAGTGAATTTAAAGTGTGATTAAAGAATGTAATTGAATAATTAAATAATGTAATTGAATAGTTTAAAATTCATGCAATTGAATAATAGTAAATGGTAAATGATAATAAGTTGAGCGTCGCTTAGACGACCAGTCTAGTTCTTTTTTTATTAATTGTTATTGATTACGCTGATGAGCAGTTCCGGCGTACAGTCCTTTAAAACCACGATGTTGCCTTTGTCTAATAAGTAAATCGTAGGCATCGCCTTGATGCTGTAAGTAGCACTTATCTGATCGTCCGCAATGATTCTGAGCATTCTGTATTCAGCAGGAATGGTCTGTTTTTTCAGCCACGCCGTTACCTTGTGGCAATTCTCGCATTCCGGATCATAGAAGTAGAGTATCACCTTTTCGTTCTGATAGTCAGTCAACTGATGCATTTTTCCATCTTCCAGCTTGAAGGAGAGGTTAGTAGCCTTGGTGCCTGGCAGGTTTTTCCGTGCCGCCTTCCACTTGAAGTCGATGCGTTCCTTTTCCGCTTCATCGAAGTAAGGCGACTTCTTCATTTCCGCCAGGAAGAAGCTATATACCCTGTCGTTTCTCATCGGCGACTGTGGGTCGTCGAAATAATGCTCTATCAGACTCTCGAATTTCTCCTTGGCAGGCTTCTGTGCGTAAGCCTTGGCGGAGAAGGCGCTGATGCCTTTCTGGGCGATCTCGTCGTTGAAACGGGCGAGGATATCGATGAAATTGACGAATCCCTGTTCTGTAATCTCCTCGTTTTTCAGTTGGGTAGTATCAGCAAACTGATAGTTGTCCCAGTAGTGCTCACTGAGGTAGGTAGCGCGCTGTTCTACGCTGCGCAGCGTATCAGGCAGCGCAGGGTAGGGGAATGCATTCTGCGCCTGGGTATTCAGGCAGCATAACATGATCATGCATGCGATAAGATAAGAGATATGTTTTGCTTTCATCATTTTCTTCCTTTACTTCTTGTTATTACACGTTTCCTAGGTTTTCGTAGATGCAAAAATACACATTTCCTAGGATAACGCCATGTCTTTCCTTGAGAATCTTGTTGCTTTTAATGTTTTTTACGTTAATTGTCGAGGTGTAAGCGGCTCCGCATTTATTCCGCGCACTTTCAAAAACACCCTTCACCCTTCACAGATAGAGCGTAAGTGTTTGTATCTGAGTGGTTTGTGCGGGTGAAGGGTTGCGCCAACTCTTCACCACTCTTCACCTACCCTTCACCCGGAAAATCTGTGCGTAATCCGTGGAGCAAGAATGCTCTGTTAACTCTGCGTAATCCGATGAATAAAATATCCAGGTGAAGAGTGGTGAAGAGTGGGTGAAGAGTTGCGCGCACTCTTCACCTCTCGCAACCCCAGTGTTTATCGGTGTTTCAGCCGATTTGGTGAAGGGTGAAGAGTAAAAAGGAGAGTGGTGGTTTTACCACCTCCCGACGTATCGTTTTGTGCCTGGCAATGGCAGGTTATTGCCCTGGTAAGGGGCAATGTTATGCCGTAGTGAGGCAATAAGCGATGCAAGTCAGCATTATGCCTCGTAAGTACTATCGTCGTTGCTTGTAAGTACTATCATTGTTGCATCGTTTTTACGTTAATAGTTTTCGGAGTTACCTTTACTTGTTGCCGGAAGAATTAATGGTATAAGCCGGAGATGCCTATGTCTTCAGCCGCACAACAGCTGTTGTGCGCTTGCATAACAGCTGATATGCGCTCGTCCAACACCTGTTGTGCAAGTGTTAGCCTGCTGGTGGGCGATATTTTTTAGATAATCTCCCTGTCCTCCGTTAGGCGTTCCGACGGATTTGCAAATCCGTCGGGGCGGGGTAAATTAGATGGTTTTTCAAATTTTTGCAATTTTTTCTTGGAGTTTTCAGAGAAAAATCGTAAATTTGCCATCAGATATCAATTATCTCAATATTTTGCCATGGGTAAATATATCAACCCCTTCACCGATTGGGGATTCAAACGCCTCTTCGGACAAGAATTCAGCAAGGATTTGCTGATTAGTTTCTTGAACGACTTGTTGGTTGACGAAATGCATATCAGGGATGTCACCTTCAAGGATAAAGAGCAACTGGCAGATTCAAAAGATTTGCGTGGCTGCATCTTTGATATTTATTGTGAAACCGATAATGGAAATCATTTCATTGTCGAGATGCAGAACAGATGGGTGCCATTTTTTATCAATCGCTCCATCTATTATGCCAGCAAGGCTATTGTCGGGCAGCGGAAGAAGACAGTCGAGCAGCAACCTGCTCTTTATCATTTAATGCCCGTCTATGTCGTCTGCCTGATGAATTTTATGCCAAAGGACAATTCGGTGACGAAATTCAGAACCGATGTTGCCCTGTATGAAAAAGGAAGTCAAGATGTCTTTTCCGACAATCTTCACTTCATCTACTTATCTCTTCCTTTCTTTGACAAGAAGGCAGAAGAATGTGAAAGTGATTTTGACAAATGGATTTATGTGTTAAAGCATATGGAAGCATTAGAAAGAATGCCGTTTACGGCACAGAAGAAGATTTTCAAACGTCTTGCTGAACTGGCAGATTCCCGCTGCCTGAGTCAGGAAGAGCAAGAGAAATATGATGAAAGCTTAAAGGCCGCCGATGATTACTATGGTGTCTTAATGAGCTATTACATGAATGGTATTGATGAAGGTGTTGCCAAAGGTTTTGCCAAAGGTGAAGCCAAAGGTAGCTATCATAGAAGTCTTGATATAGCGAAGAAAATGCTATTAAAGGGTATGGATGATGACTCCATCATGGAACTGACGGGTTTAACCCATGAGCAATTGCATCAATTGAAATCATAAAATTATCAGATACAAGTTCTCCCTATAAGCCAGGCGATAGATGCCTGAACTTATAGGGAGTTTTTTTATTTTGAAGGTTATTACCTTATTCAGCCTCCGTCGGGACGGCTGGCGAGGAGTGCTCCAAGCTTTAAACCGGTCGCATATTGTGACCAGTTCGCCTTTACCGTTAGGCGTTCCGACGGATTTGCAATCCGTCGTTAAAAAATGACCTAACCTATTTATGTTCTGCGGATTTGAAATCCGCAGCAGGGGAGAGTGTTATGTATTATGGATTAGGGGATTACAAATCCCCTGGTTTGATAGGTCGAACCTTTTTTACGGCGGATTGCAAATCCGTCGGGACGCCTAGCGGGGTGTGGGACGGCTGGCGAATGGGGCGTGTATGCCTATGAATGAGGTGTTCTTTCAGGGCACAAAAAAAAGTCGTGGAATCTTAGAAGGTGAGTCACCTCGGCAACTAAAATTCCAACGACCAGTCTAGTCTAGTCTTCGCAAATTTGTATAATAGTAAATGATAATAATGTCTTATAATAACTAAATAAGGGGGAGGAAGTTTTCCACGCTTCCTTCCCTCCTCTCTTACAGATATATGATTCTTAACTTTTGTATTTTGCTAATTCTTTATTAATAGGTGATCTCGAACTTCTGTATAGCTCCACCATATTTTACTTTCACGTAGAAGCTACCCTTAGCACCACTGTTATTGTCTCTGATGTTCTTGAGAGTAATTGTCTGTTTTACTCCGAGAGCTGCTGCAGAGTCAAACTTCTTTAAGAACCAGCAGTTCCAATCCTTGCCTTCTTTGAATTCGTTTTCGATTTCTACTGTAGAACCTACCTCCACATCACAATCCTCAGGGTTGATGGTGTTAGAAGCTATTCTGATTTCTACAGGCAGAAGCTCAGAAGGATAGTTCGATGGAATCTTATAGGTAAGAGTACCTGTATTATCTTTATATCTTCCAGACATACCTTTGAAGGTAAAACCAAAGTCGAACTTCAGGATACTGTATATCTTGATGATTCTACTCATACCACTCACCTTGTCGAGTATTCGGATTTCGCCCGACTTTAGCTGGTCGGTAATGACATCTCTGGTAAAGCCAATCTTACCCTTGCCGTCAGCATAGGTAATGGTGAGGTCTTTCTTACCTAACTCATTATTCGTAACCCAGTTTACATCGAAACGGTTTGCTTGGTTCAAATCACCACCTTCGTAATTGAAGGCGATTTCCTGACTTTCTGCAGCACCATCGTTCAACATCACGTTTGTACCATTTGGAATTTCCAATGTATGGGTTCCATCTGATATCTTTGGTACGATCTGCTCTACCTGAATCCAAGGGTTGTTGGCAGCATAGCCGTCAAAGGCATTGTCGTAGCCAGAATAACCTAACTTTGCATTCAGCTTCTGGATGTGAATCGCATAGGTATAATTTCTCTTGATCTTATAGAATTGCTGATCCTTATCCTGAAGATAAACCTTGTACCATTTTACAACATTGTCGTTGAATGTCACTTTCAGGATACAGCTCACAGGATCCTTACTTGAGTTTTCATCCTCAAAGCAATATTGTACAGTTCCCATCTGGCCTGCAGAACCTTTGTATCTTTCTTCTGACTTAGGCAGGGTAATGTCGGTAATATTCCATTCCCAATTCTTATCAGCAGTTGTGTTTGGAAACTCCAGTTTGTTACGGTCGAATGCAGCCATTGTAGCATATAACATTCCTTCACCGATGGAGATTTCTACACTCTTGATATTGGTAGACTCTACCCAGTCAGCAGTGATCTTAGCACGATCTCTGATCAGATGAATCACATTGCTGCTATTGGTAAGCTTTGCCTTCATTTCAGCAGTTGTTGCGCCGCTACAATATCCCCAATACTTGGTTTTCAGAGCCTGGTCTTCATCAGCCTTTGATTCAAACGTAGTAATCAGCTTGTTTTCATGCAAACCGATCCATTCGTTGGCAGCCTTTTCTGTATTGATACTGGCATTGGCAATGATGTGGAGTCGGGCTGTGGCATTAGGCATCTTCACACTAATCTTTTTGTTATTGGTGTTAGCTGCACCTTCGCCAATATCCTCTTTGCTTGTAGGTTCCACAGTCAGATCCTGACCCATGCCCAGGAAGTAACCGTTGGCATCGAAGCAGAATATCTGTACATCAGAGCTTCCGAATCCCTCGTTGTTGTAGCCCTCAGATCTTGTTCCGATTTTGTAGTCTGGAGTAGATACCTTGAAGCTGAGCGTCATCTCACCCTTGCTGTTAGAAGGCACCGTCTCTTCAGACAAATCGCTTGTGCAGGCTGTTAGCATAGTTGCTAACAGTCCTACCATCATTCCGATATATAGTTTTAACTTTTTCATTTTGTACCTTCTTTAATTGTTATTCTTTCTTGTTTTCCAGTTCTTTTACCTCGTCTGGTGAGAGGTCGCGAACGCAACGAACATATCCGGAACCCGAGCCATTTTTATTGGCCGTAACTTGATTGCCATTTAAAGCCCAATAGCTATAAGCTTTTAGCACCTCACTCATTACGTTTTGGGATGTATTATTCTGATATTTGCCAATTACTCCAATTTCTGCTGCTGTAGGTAAACGCCAGTCGATATATTTCTTTCCATCCGTTCTCACCTCTATGTATTTGTCGCAATGATTTGAAGCATCAACTCCGTCATCGAATGGTTGTACTGTACCTAATTGAGAAGCCAACATAAAGGCTGGAGAAACAACATTTTCCTGAGATAGTTTCGTTTTTGGATCAATGGTTGTAACGTGTCCTATTTTATAGTCAGTTTGATCTTGCTGAGTACTTGTGATTTGTACAACATACATCTGATTATTATTTTGTTCTCCCATATTGCTTCTCGTGGTTGCTTGATAATTCTGGTTTTGCTTTTTGTCATAGTATGTATAGATGTTGTTATCTATACAAACCTTAGCTTGAAAGTAATCATCAGCATACCCTTTTCGTGTCTTATGTGGTGTTTGATCGTTCTTCCAGTCAATTCCTACAGTTGTAGCAATCTTACCAGAAGGATAACCAAACCAATCATAACCTTGGTATGTATTTAATTCATCTTTTGTAGAATACCAGCCAGCAATACCCTGGATATACTCCAAAGGATACTGTTTGATAGTTACATCCACAGGATCTTTCACGCCATCGCAAGTAACCTTTATCTTGATATATTTAACAGACAGTGGTACGAAGTCATTGGCTTTCGGATTGTTCGCATCGCCAATAACAATTGTTCCCTGATCCTTTAACTCACTATGACCATCTGCATATTGTGCAGAAGCATCGAAGTATTGACTACCAGAGCATGATTGTTTCTTACCATTTTTGTCATAATAGTAAATTTCCACGGTTTCTACCTTACATTCACCTGAGCCATAGAACTTGATGGTAGAATTATCAAATCTCTGGTTCTTCATGATCATAAAGGTAGGAGAAACCAACAAGTACTTCTGGTCACCAGCATTGATTGTGGTCTCTTCGCCCTTGGTCCACTTCTGTACATCATATACCAGATTCATTGCTTCACCATAAGTAATGTCAGAGCTGCTGCCCAGACTTGTTACGGTAGCGTTGGCTGTATAGACGTAGTTACGTTTCAATGACTTTGTTGCCTTAGGGTCGCGAACAGGAATACTGTAATAGTAATCCACAGGCGTTTCCGCACCCTTCTTCAGCATCACCTTGATCTTTGCCTGAGGCGCACTTGCATTATCATTCCATGATGTTGCGTAGCTGTAGGTAACCAACTGATAGCCATCAGTAGTCTTCTTCATCGCCTCACTCGTCTCTGCTTCGCTCATACTAGCTATGCTCTTAGCTGTATTTTCGCCAAAGAGAGTAGTCTGGGTGTTATAGTTCAGCAACTGCCAGGTAGGTTCTCCTACCACCTCGTAGCCATCAACATTGATCTTGAGATTTACAACGATCTTGGCTGCAGCTCTTGTCAGCTCGCTCTCGATGGTTTGGGTAGGCTCTTGGCTGACTGTCCAAGGAGAGTTGGCAGTCATCAGGAAGTTCTTGGTTGCATTCTTATCTCTGCTGTAAGGCTTCCAGATGTCTTCATCAGTCTGCTCCTTCTTTACCAGGTCGTCCAATGACTTTACCTGACGTAAGTCCTCCTTTGCATTGGCAATAGAGTACACGTAGTAAGCCTTGTTCTCCTGCAGATTCAAGTCAACTTTCCAGTTGCGCTGACCAAGAATCTCTTTCTTGTCGCTTTGCAAGTTGCCTTCAAACTTCTGGTTGACACTTTGCTCCTTATATTCCTGGTCGAAAATCTTCACGTACAGGTTGTCCAGTGCAGCTTCATGTAGGGCTTGGTCAGAAGCAACTGTAGCTCTTGATACAGTTGCTTCTGTTACACTAGGCTTGATGCTGAGGCTCTCTGATGATGTTTCGGTGAAGAAATCATCCTGAGCGGAGCATCCTGCCATTGTTAGACCGAAGGTCAACAACATCAAGCCTTGTACAGATTTTCTATATTTATTTAACTTCTTCATGATGATTTAATCCTTTAGTTTATTTAAACCACATATTCTCATTTAATTTCCTGAGAGATCAGCACCCTGGGTGAACTTGATGTTGAAGTCATCTCCAGGTAGTTTTCCATCTCCTACATTGAATAGAACCTTTCTCATGTCAGGAGCAAGAACGATAAATACATTGGTGTTGAAATTTCTTTCTACTGCTAAGTCTTTATTTCTCTTTGGCACTACATAGAATGTAAATGAGTTGCCAGTGATGTCGCTCTTACTTACTGTATCGTAGGTCTTTCCATCCACATAGAACGCAAAGTCTGGGTTGTCGCACTGAAGGATCCAGTTCTTGTCGCCTGTATCAATGTTCTTCAGCGTGATAGCTGGACCACCTCCATTTTGAATACCATAGTGAACTTCCACTGCTTCTCCAAAATCTCCTGGTTCTCGTTCCATCTCGATGCTTACCTTATCAGTATAGTCCCATTCGATGTTGTCATCCCAGTCACTTACGATAGGTTTCACATACAATGTTGCCGGATTCTCAGGAGTATCACCTCCTTGTCTGTCCACCTTGGCTGTCACGTCGTAGATGGTGTTGCGGTCGAGGCGATAGAGAGGCTCGTATTGGGTCCAATCTGTTGTTGCAGCATCGTTGCTTTCGTAGAGGCGCTTGTTTACCGGCACCTTGTAGAAGTAATAATTGTCTTTGTATTTTGCCTTGAGCAGGATGTAGGTCTGCTTGCTGACATCGATTGGCTCTTCTGCATACGGATCCTTGTCCTTGTCAATCCAACTGTTGGCGTATGAGTAGAACACAGCCTTGTTGTCTTGTTTTACGACTGGAGTTGTAACGTTGTTGCTGGCAGCTGCATCTTTATTCAATGCATTGTTGGTGATTGGTCCTTCTGCGAGGATAGCGCCGTCTGCTACGTAGTGTATCAACTGGCAGGCATACTCTGTAGGAGCTACTGTGACACCCTTGTCATCTTGTACGTTGAGGCGAATCTTGGCAAGCGCTCTCTTCAGCTTGAACTGGATGTGAATCATTCCGTTTACAATCGGCGTGCTCTCCTCCATCTTGGCATCCATCACGAATGAAGTCTGCTTGGCGTTGTGATTGAATTCTGCTGCCTTGTTGATGGTGGCAGTCTTTAAATCATCCAATGTTTTAATGTCGCTGATATTATCCAGGTTTGCCACCAGATAGAGGGTGTTGCCTGTAATCTCTGAACGCTTCAGCTGTTTGCTTTCCAACTTCTTGTGCTGGTAATCTTTACTGCCCTGAACATCTTTAAGAGTAAGACTCTTGACGAGATTTCTGGTTGTTCCATCGAAGACGAAGAGGTCGAGTCGCTCAATCTTGTTTTCATTGAGTTCTTCCGATCCAATCTCAGTAGTTTCTGCGCGGGTAACAGCTGCACGGGTTTCAGTAGCAGAACTACCTACTTTATATTCCAGCACCACATCGTAGTCGCAACTCGGTGTGCCGTCCATATCATCGCTCATGCAAGATGTGTTTGCAAGCCCTAAGAGGGCGATTGCACACATCGCAAAGTATTTTGATATTGCTTTCATTGTTTGCCCTCCTTATTTTAAATAATTAGTATAATGTCCACTTTCTTTCTGAAGCTCATCGAAGCCTTTTCCTGCGAAGGCTCGCAGCTGGAAGATGCGGATGCGGGTATTGGTTCCTGCGAACTTTCTTCCTTTCTTGTACATACCTCCGGCATCGTTTGGGTTGATTATTACTTCGTATTCATGGATTCCATCCAGCGATACGGTTATGTAGAGATCGGTATATACAGGCTTGCTGCCTTTACCAGTTGCCCAAGGAGTCACCTTCTCAAATGAAGTTCCTTCTGTCCATGGTTTCTTGGCTTCTACCTTGATCTGGTAAGGATCTTCTCGGGCGATGCCTGTAGAAACGCAGTTGGTCTGTTCCGCTATAGAACTACCATAGGTGAATTCAAAATCATCTGTATTGGTAAGATGAGCTTTCCAAACCAGTCCGGTAGGACCATCTAACTTGATGTAGTAGGCTGCTCCTGATGACATAGCTAATAGAGAGTTGTGCTTGTCTGTTGCATATCTTGGATAGTTTACCAAGCAGTATTTACCTTCTTCATCACCCGTTGTAGCACTTGGAGATGATTTATGCCAAGCAAACATCTGGCACTTTACATTGCTCCAGCTGATTTCAGAAGTTACTTTGTTCCAAGGCATTACCTGCCAGTCGAGGCAGAGGGCGCCACCCTGGAGGAAGTAGCCGTAAACTACGAACTCTCGGTTGCGGATAGCGTTGCCGCTGGATGGGATGGTGAATGTCTTGGATCTTTCGTAGTCGCCTTCAGCCAACTGATAGTAAATCGTACCCTTGATAGGCTTGTTGGTTTCACGAAGATAGCACAAATCATGTTCGCCGATTTCCTTCATTCGGTTCATATAAGCCTGGGCTGTTTCGCTTGGTCCTCGCTTATAAGTTTCTGGATCTGCTACAGCCTTGATTTTGGCATTCTCTACACCATCAAGCGTGAGCTTTGTATCCACATAAGTAGGAGTTCCGTACTTATTGCTTGTTGCAGCCCTATTGGCATCAGCCTTGTCATAATCCTCTTCATCAGGGAAAACATAGCTTTCTGTAGGGAAGGTGCTTTCATCTATTTCAATTCTAGTTACCTTCACATTTTCTGTCATGGCTTCAGCTGTATTCTTGCGGGCGAAATAGAAGTGAAGCTTGGAAACGGCGCGAACCAGAGGAATCGAAATACCTTTGCTCTCTGCCTCAATCTCTGTATCAGCTACGTGTTTGGCTATATCTATATTGGTAATGGCACGGGAAATAGGGAGACCCTTGCCTTTAGGAACCTCTGTAGTCTGAGCCTTGCCATCTGTTGTAATGCCGAATGGATTATCGAAGGTTACACGTTGCAGGTCTGCCCGGGTGATGCTGCGGAAATCCTTGCCCAGCTTGTCAGCCATATTGGTACTTTCTGAGTTCGCCAGAATATAGAGGTCGATTTTTTTGAGTTCTTCACCGTTGATCTTACGCAAGAATCTCAAGTTCAGCGTGTACTGGCTGTTGACGGTGGAACCGTCAGCAGCAGTAGGAGTATCTTCCTTGTAAGCAATCGGATTGGCGCTTGGTCCAGTCTCTGATTTAAACACCCATACCTTGATGCTATGAATGTCGCTCTCAGCGTTAGGATTAGCCTGGGTCTCGTCGTCTTTTCCGATGTCCCCAGCTCTGCTCGCTCTGGAAGTCGTGTTGCTGGCGGTAGAGAAGCTCAGGTTGAGGTAAGCTTCATCGCCAGTTGCAGGTGCCTGCGAATCTTGGTCTGAACAAGATGCCATTGTGCTCAACATGAGCAAGGCTGCGATAGCCATGCCTAGCCGGCGTGTCATCTTGATCAAAGTTGAGTTATAGCGTTTCATCTTTTTAATCTTTTACTTATACTTAATACTTTTCTTTCTCTCTATACAGTGTGGGTTGCACTGTTTTCTTGTGGGTACTTCAGGCAGTGTGGGTAGCACTGCCGGTAGTCATCTTACTTGGTTCCGAGGTCTGCATTCTGCAAATTGAGAACCCAGCCGTTTACCTTGATTCTTGCATCCATGTGGTAGTCGGAACCTGGACTTGGAACGTAGAATACGAGGGTGTAGTGATCCTGGCGGTCGAGGTATTCCTGATCCTCCCAGCCCTTGTCGGTGCGCTCGCCGCAGAGAGCGAGGAACCATGGCAGTGAGTGGTTGAAGATTACCTTGCCTGTGCGCTTGTCGGTGATCACGATTCGCTTGTCATCGTACTCCTTACTGTCGGTGTTGCGGGTGCTTACATCATCCTTGCGCTCGAACATTCTGGAAGAAGACAGGTCGTAAACCAGAGCCTTGTCGATTTCCTCACCTTCTACCTCAGTATTACCGCTGGTGTTTACCACCAGTTTCTCGTTGTAAGGCACGTAGGTGATTGGCTTGTTCTGCTCTACGCCGTTGGCATCCTTAACCTTGTCGCCCTTGTAGTCGAGGAGTGCAGCCGAGCCCTTGATTCTTACGTCGAAGTTTTCTGCCACGAATCCCTGCTGGTCGTTATCGTAAGGAAGCATCACGATGCGGTAGGTCTTGGTACATTTCATCAAGCTCAGTTCGCCGGATGTGTCCTTTTTTCCCTTGAAGTCGAGAGATGTCTGGGCGGTGTAGAGAGCGGTGAACTTCTTGTTGTTGACAGAAGCTTCTCCGTCTTTCTTTCCCATTTCCTCCTGCAGGTCGTTGATGGTAGAAACACCTGGTGTGAGTTGGGTGAAGCTGAACTCCATCTCGTCGTCACCGTCGGCTCTGCTACCTGTAGGTTTCTTGTCACGCGCTAGGCAGACGAAGGTGTATTTACCTTCCTGTAAGTCTGTGATGTCCATGCTGTGACCCGTTTCGAATTTGTCGGCTGACTGCGTATAGGTATCGAAGTATTTACCGTTTTTATCGAAAACATAGACGTTGAGGTTTTTCACTTCCTGGGAGAAAGCATCAGCGTTCTCAACATTATATGTATAATCGAACTTGAGCGACACCTTGGGTGCAGGACAATTCGTCAAATCGTCTTTCATGCATGATGAAAGCGAAGAGAGTGCGATGGCTGAGATACAAACCACTTTGCAACCGTTTTTGATGATGAAATGTTTCATATCGTTTGTATTTTATTGATTCTTTTACTTATACTTATATCTAGTGTGCCTCAGGGCGTAAGAAGTGGGGTAGCCTTCGGCATCTTTTTTTTCTTGTTGAGTGGTGCTGATTCAGCACGATAGGGGTTCCCGCCATCCTTTGGCGGCAAATATCATCTTTTTCTTTTTTTAATCTCCCGGAGGCGGGGTAGCCCCCGGGAGATTGAGAGTATTATTGTTTCAAGAATTATCTTGAGATCGGGGGATGGGGTACATCCCTGGAGCATTCATCTTTTTTCGTTTCTGCGATTAAGCGAAGTGATTGGGATTAGTCACCCAAACTTACATCCTGGTTATTGAGAACCCAAGGGTTAACAGAAACTGTTACGTTGAGGTAGAACAAAGACTTCTGGTCAATCTCATCCTCACCATTAGGAACCTGTGCACCAATATTGAAGACATTGTTTACTGTCAACTTGTAGATGGTGTTGCGCTGGATTAATGGCAGACCTGTTGTCACGAGGTTCTTGTCAACGATGTTCTGACGGTAGTAAGTCAAACCCTTTACGAATACTTCGATGTCGTAGTCATTGCGGAATTTCTCCAGAGCCTGCTCTTTTGCTGTACCCTCTGCCATAGCGAAGATCTTATCCAAGTTAGTCTTCATAGCTGTTGCGTCTACGCCCTTACCAAAGATATCTGTTACGTCTGCATAGTGGTTGAAGATCTGTGCAAAACTTGTGAAGATAATGTTGTTGTAACGATAGAATGTACCAGCATAAGGATCTGTTCCTGTATAATCTGCTGGCATAACCTCGCCTGCCTTGTTCTTAAACTTTGTATCATCCAAAGTAACCTTATACTCGAAGTACATCTTTGTAGGGTCTGCAGAAGTGTTCTCGAATACGTAGTTGTGTGCAGTTTCTGTTACAGTTGTGAAACCACCTTCTGCAAATAGCTTTTCTCCACCAAATGATGTTGTTGGCTGCCACATTGCAATATCAGCAGGAATAGAAAGTGCACTATTGTCCCAAGTCTGCATAACGTTAGCCTTGTTGGTCAGGTTTACAATCGCATATCTGCTCAATGTGATACCCTTAACCTTATCTCTTGCATCCTTCATTGCTTCTTTTACAGCCTCAGTAAGCGTTTTGTCACCAGTATATGTAGCAGTGATATTTGTTGCACCAGATGCTGGAGCATCGATACGAGCGGTAATGCGCTCAATTGCAATCGGAGCCTTCTTCTTTACTACAGAACCCTTGGTGTACGTTACTGTAGCAGGGTTTGTCTTGTCCTTATTATCTTTGGTGAAAACAACGGTGTATCCATTACCATCAACATTTGCGTCGTTCTGGTTGAACATAGCAAAGTTATTAGCTGAAGCAAATGGGTTAGCAAACTGTGATTTTGCTGTAAATACGTGTGTTGTAGGGTTTATTTTGTCTGGAACCTTGTTGTCACCTGCCAAGAAGTAAACCTTATAGGTTGTTCCTGCTGCTACCTTATCAACCTTGATGTTAATGAGCTTAGTGCCGTTCTTTTTCTCGGTTGCTCCATCCCATTTTGTATCTTCATCTGTAGCTGAGTTATCTACGAAGCGGCTGAAAGCAACTTGGCCTTTCTGGTCAACCAAGAAGAATGTACCCTTGTTTACAGTCTGCTCTTCAGTTGAAGCTGATTGTGTTCCGTCTGCACCTTCTACAGTTCTTGTACCATTGTTGGTAGGAGTCTGGATAGCCGATGTCATATAGAAGCCATCAACCTGTGACTGTGTACCTGCGCCACCACCTGTCAAATCATCATTGTTACTGCAGCTTGAGAAAGATAACGCTGCTGCTGATACCAAGCTCATTGCGAGCAAATTCATTTTCTTCATAATCTTTTACTTATTTAGTGTTATACAATTTTTTAGTTTGAGTTGCGAAATGGACGGGTCTCTCAGACCTCATCACTGGCTTCGCCCGGGGGTAATCAAATACTATTCTTTCTTTTCTTGTTCTTAAATTAATTTTTTTAGTTTATATTATTGCAATAGTTCGTTAATAATTCAATAATGTGCTAAGCAGCTATACGCTGTAAGCACAAGAGATCTTTGAAAATCTTGCTAATTAAAGTTCGGTTCGGGGTGTACCCGCTTGCTTTAAAAATTCGTTTCACCAGATAAATGTTGGTCATCAGTGACTTGAATG